>DATNPK010000012.1 GCA_036703275.1 Coleofasciculaceae cyanobacterium
TGGCGAATCATAAACTCGCAAAAGCAATCAGTGATTGCGGATGGGGTGAATTTTTGCGCCAATTAGAATATAAAGCTAAATGGCATGACCGTAAAATTGGAGCAATTGATAGATGGTTTCCATCATCAAAACGCTGCAATCGATGCGGTCACGTCTTGGATAAGCTACCTCTGAATATTAGAGAGTGGGCTTGTCCTAGCTGCAACAGTTCTAATCTAAGGGACGAAAACGCAGTAAAAAACATTTTAGCGGTCGGGCAGACCGTGTTTGCTTCAGGACTAAGCTCTAGCGGGGATCTGTCTTTGACGGATCTAGCTATCTTAGGATGAATGAAGAATCCCCGCGATTCATCGCTGGGGAGTGTCAACAAATATTCAAACTAAAGAGCCACCACAACTAGAGCCTGTACCTGCGGTGCAACCATAGCAATAATTAGCTGTTTTTATTTCGGCGATCGCATCTAAGTTATTTAGTTCTAAAAGTTTAGCAACGGTTAACCGTTCATTTTCGGGTGTGCTGGCAACAATACGCTCCATTTGATTAAAGTCGCAATCATAAACGTTACCCAAATAATCAACTGATAACTCATTGCGACACATGACATTGTTCAGAGTATCAGGGTTATAGTTGTCTGCTAAGAATTGTAGATAATTATCGTGAATTTCTCTGCGTTTTAGGAATTGCTTAGTTCTGCCGATGGGAATATTCGTAATCGTAAATAGGTTATTAAACTTAAGCTGAAAATGCTCTGCTAAATATGCTTTGTAGTCTTGCTCTAGCTTCTGTTGATTAGGAGTAAGAGAAAAGTTATTATTAGTAGGCAGTGGCGGATTATAGACTAAATCAATTACCAAATTGGGATCTAATCCGTAACCCAACTGATTGAGTTTTTGTATCGCCTTAATTGAGTTGTTATATACACCTGCACCTCTTTGTTTATCTACATTATCCTCTAAATAACAGGGAAGAGACGCGGTAACTCTTAGGTAATTTTGGGCAAAATATTCGGGTAAATCTTCGTAGCCTGGTTCAAAAAAGATGGTTAAGTTAGAGCGAACAATTACTTCTTTACCTTTGGCTTTTGCTGCTTCAACTAGAGGACGAAAACCATAGTTCATCTCTGGCGCACCACCTGTTAGATCGACAGTTTGAATCTGCTCGAAGCGATTGATTAATTCGATCAGCTGTTGACAAACTTCAGGTGATAATTCTTCGGTACGTTTGGGACTAGCTTCTACATGGCAGTGAGTGCAAGCAAGATTGCATTTACGACCTAAATTGATTTGTAAAACCGTAATTTTGTTTTTAACTAAAGGTGAATTTATTTTTTGAGCAAAAGGGGTAATGAAAGTTTTAGTAAGAGACATTTTAATTACTGATTGTTATATATTTTTTTTACTTGACTTGAATAATTAAGTATGACGCAGATTAGATTAGCTATATATTTACGAAAAACTAGGATAATTAAGTAAAAGTAACCTAATTTTATCTAGCTTTAAAATCTTTTATTTAGGTAACAAAAGATAGGTAACACTGCTAACGATCGCAGCAATAGGCAAGGTTAATATCCAAGAACTAAAAACTTTAGAAAACATTCCTAGATGAGCAGTTTTAGAGACTACGCCCACGCCAAAGATTGAGCCGACAGACACATGAGTTGTAGAAACAGGTACACCCAGACGGCTGGCAAAAATCACTAAAAAGCCAGTTACTAAATAAAAATAAATACTAATAACTCAATTAACAGCATTCTCCAGGAGAACAACAGTCATTGCTACTAGTTTCGGTAAGATTATATTCTGAACCTTTGGTTTCCCTCGCATGGCGCACCGCTTTGGTCTTGCAGTTAAATTCTGTCGCTTCTGCTAAAGGAATGTTTTCGTAGGGTTCGATGCCAATAACATCTTGAGAATAAGGGCTACAGCAGCTAGTCATAATGTTATAAGTCTTATCGCAGACAGCCATTCTCTCTCCACGACAAAAGATGTGACCATCATCATCTACTACTTGCTTCCAAGGGCCTTTATATACTACTGACTGGTTTCTCTCTAGGCAAACCCCTTCTTTGCCTTTATAGGCTCTGACAGTCATCGAACGAAACTCAACACCGTCGATAATCTGCCAGGGAGTCTCTTCGCGCTTGAGAATTTCTACTCCATAAAAGCCAGCATCTTCAAACATTTTTAAGAACAGATCTTCTCTAAATGCCCCCGCAATACAGCCACTCCACATATCAGGGTCATTAATAATTTGAGGGGTCGGATCTTCGTCACAAACAATATCTGAAATTACCGCCCTGCCTCCTCGTTTAAGGACACGGAAGATTTCACTAAATAGCTGTTGCTTATCTTGTGGACGAACTAAATTCAGGACGCAGTTAGAGATTACCACGTCTACAGTATTCTCAGCGATTAAAGGTTCTTGTTGTCTCAGGCGATCGCATTGAGCCTCATATTCACCAATCTTATCGACTGAAGTAATCGGATTAGCCTCAAGCCATGTTTGTAATCGATCTAAGGGTAATTTTAAATCTTGAATCTTTCCTTTGACAAATTTAGTGTTGGCATAGCCTAGCTTGTCTGCCATCTCTTTCTGATATTTCCGCGCTAGAGCCAGCATTTCATCATTAAAGTCTACGCCAATGATTTTGCCCAATTCGCCAACTTTCTGTGCCAAAATATAGCAGTTTTTCCCTGCACCAGAGCCTAAATCAACAACGGTTTCTGCTTCATTAACATAACGGGTAGGATCGCCACAGCCATAATCTTTGGCAATAATCTCTTGAGGCAAGATTTTAGTATAGTTACCCTCATATTCTGTAGGACAGCATAAACTTGGCTGCTCTTGTCTTGCACCCTCTTGATATCTTGATAATACCGTTGACTCAATATCATAATCTAAATCTACGGAAGCTGATGGGGTTTGCTGTTGGTTAGTTGCAATCTCAGTCACAGATAACTAAATCCTTTTACTTAACTTTGGCTATATATTAGGTTAATCTCAAAAAGTATAAGTTACATCTCTCTTAAATCAGAGATTCTTGCCTGATAATTTAATTTTTTAGCTATGGTGCTATTTTTATGAACCAAGGTTCATTATTGCAGGAAGGGTAACGATAACGGTAACTTCTGGCTGAGTAGTGTCTAGCTCAATTTCTCCTTGCAGGAGGGACACGCAGTGGCGGATTACGGCTAATTTTAGGTTCGAGGTAGTGACCTCGCCTATGCTATTTTGATTACATAAGGTATCGAGTATTTTAACTAGTTCTCTTGGGGCCGATCGCTCGCCAAGACTAGAAATTGCGATCGCAATGCGATCTCCTTGTTGATTCAGTTTGATTTTGATCTTGCTGGTGAGCGAACTATGTTTGGTGATGCAGCTAAGAAGATTAGCAATAGTTTTTTTGAATAAGAATGCGTCACAAATGCCGTTGTAAGATTCTTGGCAACTAAACTTAATTCTTGGAGCGATCGCTTTATCTTGTTGCAATTGCGCGAGTTGGTTACAAGAAACTGTATAGTCAATTAAAAATCGTTTTAAATCTTGCCTGCGAAAATGTTTCAAAATATAGACATCTTCAACGTTGTCTAAAATAGTCTTGAGGTCGGATTGTAGATTGCATAAGCGAGGATCGAATGGTCTTCCATCTATGGCGGTTGTCACAATTTCATTTAGCTGAGTATCGAGATTGCGTAGAGGGTTGCGAAGATTATCGACCAATATCGAACTCAATTGCGCCTCAGGCATGGCGGTGTTTTTAGTCTGGGTAGCAGCAGTAATGCGCCAACGCAGATTGAGAATATTTTGTTGACTATCTCGAATTGCCACAACTTTGCACTGCATACTTGAAGATGCTTGTTCACGTGGCACGATCTCTGTATCCCAGGTTACTGTAGATACCTTGCCAGATTTTAGTTGATTTAATAGTTGATAATACTGTTGTCTTTGGCCAACGGGAATAAACACCGCTAATGATTTGTTGATTAAGTATTTAGCAGGAACATTGAGAAGTTTGAGCGCTTCGTGGTTAGCTTCCCGAATCGAACCATTGCTAGAAGTGACTAAACAAATGTCTGGAGAGTATTCAAATAATTCTTGATAATATTTTCGCTCTAATATTATCTGCTGACGGCTGACAAACAGTTTTTGATTTTGCTGCTGTATGGTCTCGGTAGCAATTCGTAGTTCCTCAATAGATGTGGAAAGTTCTATCAGGCTGTCTTGCAATAGTTGCTGTTGCGCGAGATAATCTTTTGCCTCAGAAGACGCTTGAACAACCGAGGCAAACGCTGGAATTGTTTCAGCACGTCGCCGTAGATCTTCCATCTTTTGTAAAGACTGTTGGATATGTAATTCAAATAGTTCTACAGGCATAATATTTACTCAACAGATACTTAAGTTTCTCGAAATTAAACAATTCTATTTGATGCAAGGAGCGACCGAACTTGAGCGACTAAAAGAGCTAATAGCTAATAGCTAATAGCTAAGAGCCTATTTAAACCCATCAATTACAAACTAATAGACCACTAAGTAGTCGTGTAAAATAAATTTCCTAGTTGAGATCCCCAAAAAGGGTAAGGGGGAAGGGGTAAGGAAAAATCAAATGTATAATTAATGAGGAGGCGATTTCTGAGGTTGCCTCAGAAATTAAAGCCGTCCGTTTCGTATAGGTACTTAGTCGCAAGTTATAGTTCAAAAAACTGCTTGTAAAAAAATTGTGCCATTCAATAGGAGCTATCATAGTTAAATTTCCAAAAGTCTTAAGAATTTGTCGTTGACTTTTGTGAAGATTGTGTTATTAAAAATACTTTCAGATTGTAAATTTGTTTTAACAAATTTACAATCTGAATATCTTTGGCGATTCCACGTCTTTAGTCTGATGTAGTAAAAGCTGAGATTAAATTACCGTTTGATTAGAAATGACTAAAATCGAAACTATTCCTAGTTAGTGTGGAAAGATTTACTAATATACCGAGATTACAAAACAAAATGACCGCCTCAAAAAAGCGATTAATCGATCAAACCGCTAGAATGGCAGATTTCGTAGTAGCGATCGCTTGTTCCGTTGGAGGACTAGAAGCTCTAACCGAGATTGTGTCTGCATTATCCGTAGGTTTTCCTGGGGCGATCGTCATCGTCCAACATTTGTCGCCCAAGTACAAAAGCCGTCTACCAGAAATTCTGATGCGTCATACCAATTTAGCCATAGAGCAAGCCGTAGAGGGAGCAAAATTAGTGGAGGGAAGTGTTTACGTTGCTCCAGCTGGTTATCATTTAATTATTAATCCTAATGGTACGCTCGGTCTTTCCGATGCGCCGAAAGAACATTTTGTCCGTCCTTCAGCCGAATATACCTTTAAATCTTTAGCTAATAGCTACCGAACTAAAGCCATTGGCGTAGTTCTGACGGGTTATGACAGTGATGGTCAAGAGGGAGTAGGGCTAATCAAAGAATTGGGAGGAAAGGTCATTGCCCAAGACCAAGCCACTTCCAAAGCATTTTCAATGCCCCAAAGTGCCATTGAAACTGGCTGCGTCGATTTAATCTTACCAATAGAGGAGATAGCCGCTGGTATTGTCAACCTGGTTATAGCTAAGAGCTAATGGTTAATGGCACTTTGGTTAAGAGCTAATGGCTAATGGTTAATGGTTAAGAGCTAATGGCTAAAAGCTAAAAGCTAAGAGCTAAGAGCTAAAAACTAGTCAATCAACAAAGTAGTCTATCAAGAATGAAAACTGCCGTAAATGAATCCCAAGACCAAGATTTTGAAAACCTATTAAATTATCTTAAATATAGTCGGGGACTAGACTTGACTGGCTACAAACGTACTAGCCTCAGGAGACTTACCAGCAAACGTATGCATCGAGTAGAGGTAGCAAGTTACAGCGAGTACCTCGATTATTTACAGGTTCATCCTCAAGAACACGAAAACCTGTTCAATTCCTTAATGCTCAACGTAACGGCTTTCTTTCGCGATCACTCTGCCTGGGATTTTTTACGCGAAAAAACTATTCCCCGCATTCTGGAGCAAAAAAATGAAGATGAACCAATCCGTTTGTGGAGTGCGGGTTGTGCTTCAGGAGAAGAAGCCTATTCTCTAGCAATTTTACTGTCAGAAGCCTTGGGAGTCGAACAATTTTGTCAGCGAGTTAAAATTTATGCTACCGATGTCGATGAAGATGCGATTAACCAAGGTCGTAAAGCTTGTTATCCTGCTAAAAGTCTTGAGACTATTTGTGAAGATTGGCAACGTAAATATTTTGAACCCAAAGGCTCTGATTATATTTTCAACAGTACTTTGCGCCGTTGCGTTATCTTCGGCCAGCACGATTTGCTGGAGGATGCTCCCATTTCCAGGTTAGATCTGTTGTCCTGTCGCAATACCTTGATGTACTTTAATGCTGAAACTCAAGCCAAGATTTTAAATCGGTTTCATTTTGCCCTCAAGCAGTCTGGCTTTTTGTTTGTGGGTAAGGCTGAAATGTTGCTGGCTCAGGCCAGCCTGTTTGCCCCGGTCAACAGCCGAAATCGGGTATTTGTCAGACTAGCTCAGGCAAGCTGGCGCGATCGCCTGGTGCTCATGTCGGAAGGGGGAAATCTTCAGGCGAGTAGGATGCTGACGATTAATTTACGCCTGAGAGATGAAGCTTTCGCTACTTCTCCCGTCGCTCAAATTGTTTTAGAAAAGCACAAAAATGTAGCTTTAATCAATCATCAGGCTTCCTCTTTGTTTGGCTTAAACCCCCAGCATATTGGGCAACCCTTTAATGAATTAGAACTCAATCAACAAATTCCCCAGCTACAGTCGGCAATTAATCAAGTCTGCGAAAAACCATACCGTAGCGCGATCGACAATGTGGAGTTAAAAACAACCCAAAGCCAGCAGCATTTTTTTGATGTGCAAATCACGCCTTTGATTGAAGGAAAAACTAAGATTTTAGGAGTAAATATTTCTTTTATTGATGTAACTACCTATCAAAACTTACGCCAGGAGATATATCGATATAGCCGAGAATTAGAGGCAGCGCAAGAAGAATTACAAACATCTAATGAAGAGTTAGATACCACTAACGAAGAACTTCAAAGCACCAATGAAGAGTTAGATACCACTAACGAAGAACTCCAAAGCACTAATCAAGAATTGGAGACGATGAATGAAGAGCTACAGTCTTTTAATGAAGAACTGCAAACTAGCAACGACGAATTGAGCGCCCGTACCGAAGAATTAAACAACGCCTCGGTATTTATGGAATCAATCCTTACCAGTCTTAAAATTGGCATGACCGTTCTTGATTACCGTTTAACGGTTCAAGTGTGGAATAATCGCATGAGCGAAACCTGGGGTTTGCGTACCACAGAAGTCCGCGATCGCTTTTTCTTTGAGCTTGATATTGGTTTACCCCTAGAACAATTACACAGCATTGTTTTAGCGTGCCAAACCGAAAAAAATGATTATCAAGAAATTACTGTAGAAGCCGTTAATCGTCGTGGTAAAGCCATAACCTGTCGCATTATCTGTACTCCCTTAGAAATTTCAGGACAACAACAGGGCGTGATCTTGTTGATGGAAACGCATGAAAAATAAGGTGTTGCTGATGTTAAGGTATACCATATCCGAAGCTAGTCCTAAAGGACTGCTTCAAGAAAACGTAGTCTATTCAACTGACAACGGCTGTAATTTCTTTCTCTAGACAGAACTAGTTTAAAGTAAGTTTGTTTATAGTATAGAAAAATACTTTTCGCCAATAGACTATTGATATCATGACCCGTTCTGCCTGTCTAATATTTAACCCTGTTGCTGGTCAAGGTAATTCCGAGCAAGAGCTAGCCACAATCAAAAGTATTCTAGAGCCAGAATTTGATTTAGATATTCAGTTCACTACCGAGGAAGTTAACGGAGGAGAGTTAGCTCACCAGGCGGTAAAAAATAAAGTTGAGGCAGTGATCGCTTCTGGGGGAGACGGCACGGTTTCGGCAGTAGCAGAAGCTTTGATCGAAACTAATATTCCTTTGGGTGCGATCGCTAGAGGAACAGCTAATGCCTTTGCTAACGCTTTAAATATTCCCGACACTATCGAAGCTGCCTGTAAAGTAATTGTTGATGGGGCAACTCGAAAAGTTGATGCTGCGCTGTGTAACGGTAGACCGATGATTTTGCTGGCAGGAATTGGGTTCGAGGCAGAAACGGTGGAACATGCCGATCGCCAAACTAAAAATCGCCTGGGAATGCTCGCTTATGTACTTTCAGGATTAAAACAGCTCAAGGACTTTAAGAAATTTGAGACAACTCTCGAAACTGATGACAAAGTAATTAAGGTTAAAGCTAATGCGATTACGATCGCTAATGCTGCACCTCCTACATCTATTTTGGCTCATGGTACGGCAGGAGTTATTTACGATGATGGCTTGCTAGATGTCACTATCATTAGTCCTGAAAATAGAGCTAGCGCGATCGCCATTTCCTATCATCTGCTTCAAAGTACCAACAACGATGAAGCAGCAGAAAGAGATGATATTGGCTACTTACGCACTAAATGGGTCAAGGTAACGACCGATCCTCCCCAAAAAGTAGTTTTAGATGGCGAGCTTATTGGCGAAACCCCGATTGAGGTTAAGTGTATCCCAAGTGGCCTAACCATATTTACCCCCATAGAACAAACCATTCAGGCAGAAGAAAAACTCGAACACCTGGCGGGAATTCAAATAGAAGAAAAGTGATTATTGCCAGTCGTAATTAATCGCAATTGGTTCATGCTTAAAATTGGTTAAACTATCAAATTATTCTCTTTACTTTGATAGATAAATCAGCCCAACAAGATCATCATTTAGATAGAAGAACTTGCATTTGCAAACTGATATCTTAATTAAAACAAAGTAAAACTAAATAAGTAATTACATAACATTACATAAATAATTAAAGTAGGAGCAAGATATGGGTATTTTAGCTTGGTTAGTATTAGGATTAATCGCAGGAGCTTTGGCAAAATTAATTTATCCTGGTCATCAGGGTGGCGGAATTTTTGCCACAATCGGTCTAGGTATTTTAGGCGCACTATTAGGAGGCTTTATCGGTCAATCGGTCCTGGGTTCAGGGGCAGCAGGAGCCGCCTCCGTAGGAGCTTTAACCGTTCCCGGCGTCATTTTTGCAGTACTGGGTGCAATGCTATTAATCTTCATCTGGGGTCTAATCACTCGTCGCGCTGCATAGTAGTTGCGATCGCCAACAGATACAGACAGTTGACAGTAAATATTCTTCCTTCGTAAATGTAATTTTTGAGGTGTTAGCTGTAACGCCTCTTTTTTTTTTTGATTATAAAAAATAGGGATTTATAGCAAGTGAACTATAGATAAAACGTTAGTTATAAAAGCTAATAGCTAATAGCTATTATTTGAATCTTTGCTTCGAGTGCTATACAGCTTTGTTTAGCAATGTCATTTATCCTTAATTCTTCATCCCTTCAAAAACCCTTTCTTGCTCTTGTTCTTTTTGGCTTTAGATTTAGTTTTTTGTACCTGTGCTACGGCTGCTTCAAATAGATTATTCAGGTGTATGGGAACACTGGCTATTGCCGGTAACTCGGGAATTGATGACTTGTCGTGTTTTAGCAATAATTTGTCTAAATCGGTTTCGAGATTAAAATTAGATTGCTCTAAATAATTGCCCACTAACTTTTCTAAGGATTGGGGATATTGTTGTTTGAGCTGTTGCCAAACGAAGTAATTAGCTTCAGGCTGTTCTAAGTATTTACGAACTAAAAGATTACCGTTGGCTGGTTCTGCTAAATTTTCTTGGGCTAACAAAAGAGTAAATTTTTCATAGGTAGGCAAAAACATTTGTCCCCATTTGGGATCGGAAAACACCGTAACAGATTCCGCCTGCTTTATTTCTGGAGGTAAATCAACTTTGGGAGTTACCATCGCCAGCTTGTCTTTGTTCTTGATTACTTTAGCTACAGCTTCGGCATCTGCACCCAAATCTGTAGCTGCTGCGGAAAATTCAGCCTCGGTTTTACCCGACTCTTGGAGTAACTCAGATAATGATTTCGATTCATCAATACCAGCCTGAGCTAGTTTTTTCTGGCTCATGATTTGCTGTAGTTCACCAATTTTTTGATTTAACTTATAGCCAGGTAAAGTAATGCGATCGCTCCCCATGTAGTCGACAAACTCTTGATGGTATACGGCAACAGATGACCAAGCCTCTGATAATAGTTCTGGGGCATCGGCATACAAAGCTTCAGGATAATTATCTCTAAATTCGCCAATGGCTACAGCGAGTTTTGGCTGGCTTAATCTGCCTTTAATAATGCGATCGCTAAAGAAGAACCATTCGTAGTCGTTGAGCGGTGCAATGATACTGAGAATAATTTCTCCTGGCTGCCATCTTGATGTCTCTTTATCCGACATTCGGGAATGGCGATAAACTTTATAGGTTTTAGCAGTCAACCAGTTCATTAACTGATAATAATCGTCTTCTATTGCCTGAATCTCGAATAAACCAATAAAATTTTTCTGCCATAGCTTAACTAGCGCGCTATCTTCTGGGGATAGTTTAGCTTGCTCTAAAAATAGCTCAAGCGGAGTTTGCTCTCCTACTTTTCCTTGAATCACAAAAAGATCTACAGTCAAATTCTGCTGCTTAATTCCATAGCTATTCTTCCCCCGATCCGCTGCATAGCTTTCTAGGGCAGTGGCGATCGCTCCTTCAGAATCGTAAACGAAATTAATTAAATCTTCTTTTAGCTGTAAGGCTCTTTCTAGATTAGGCATAAATAGATCTTAAAATAAGTGAAACAATTTGCTAGTTACAATCACTAATCTTGTTAATCAAGTTAATAGAATAACTGATGTTACACACTGATTGATTTGTGAAGATTGGGGAAAGGGGAAAGGGTTCAGTGTTCTGTTTTCATAGCTTGCTGAAACTATCTACTTTTCGTTATTTTGCGTAACGTCAGAGAATAATCATGATTGTGCCATTGCCCAAATTATCCCTAGACTCAGACAACCTAGTCAACAATCTAAAACTAACAAATTTAGGGAAAATTGTTTTTAATTTAAAAATCATGAGATTCTGAATATCAGACATAGTTCAATTATTTTAGTTTGCAAAGCCGATCGTGTCTCTGCACCAGATTTAAGGCTATGCTCGAGTTCTAATAGTAAAGGTAGGGTTGCCAAAAGCTGCTTGGCGGTTGTTTGCTGGACTTCTTTATTGATGAAGTAAAGACGATTAGGATTATTAATTCCCGCAGCAGAAGCGATCGCCTGATTATCCCGTTCACCTTCGGACTGCATCAGCTTAACTATTGTCCAGGTGCGAAATTGCCCTACCAGGGTGGCAACTATTTTTAAAGCTGGTTCATTACGGTTGATTAAATCAGTAACTAATCCTAAAGCCCTCTCTGTTTCGCCATCTTTAATTGCTGCTGCTAGCTGAAGGCTGTTTTGAGTATTGCATAAAACCAGTTGCGCCACTGTATTTTCATCAAGTGGCTGATGATTATCGCCCCAATAAATTTTTAGCTTCTCTAATTCGTTCCATAACTGTCTAGTATTATTACCTACTGACTCTGTTAGCAAGGCGATCGCTTTCGAGGTTAATTTAAGCTTTAATATTTGCGCCACTTCTCTAACCTGTGCAGCAATCAGCTCGGTTTGCCAAGGAGGAATTAAGCTAAAGTCTTTGACTTGGCCATATTTACGCAGGAGTTTAGTTGAGCCTAATCTACCGTCGGGTTTATTGCTGGTGGTTAATAATAAATGGGATGTTGCGGGAATTGCTTTGAGAGTACGCTCTAATTCTACTAAGGTATCGGCAGCGGGTTTTTGCTGACAAATATTCGTATCTACTAACCACACCAAACGCTCTCCCATACCAAATATAGGAGTCATAGCCTGATTCAATCCCTCAATAATAGCTTGCGGGCGATCGCCTTCTAGTTTGTGATAGTTAAACTGTAACCAGTTAGGGTCAAGTACTTTGTTTTGTAATTTCTCTATGGCTTGAGCGATCGCAAAATCATCTTCTCCCCAATATAAATACACAGGCATAATTGGTTAATTCCCTAAAAATTTTGATGTGGCTCAATAAATTATGTTATTGTGCAAAACTAAAGTTTATTTTTTGTCTGTTCATTCACCCAATAATGCCAATTACAAAATACTAATCAGCAAATTATTGAAATTGGCACAACAAATTGGCACAACCACCCAAAAGTTCACTACGTCATAAATTTGTATGAATTTATAATAATCATTTATGACAATTGGCTGAATATGTAATCCTGGCTATAAATTCATAGTAATAATTTGTTATAATTGGCTGAATATGTAATCCTCTTAGCTTGATCAATATCCAATGACAAATCAATTCATAAACTATAGATAAAGATAGATACGTTGCGATTAAAGCTTATTCTAAAATTTAACATGGGCGAGAGAATTCTTCAATTTGAGATGACGCAGCAAAGAGATCTTCATAGATCCGCAAAAATATTAATTGTTGATGACTGTCTAGATAATTTAGAGTTGCTATCGACGATCTTGATTATTCATGGTTATGAAATTGAACAAACAAATCACGGCAATCTGGTACTAGAAACGGCAAAAGTTAAATCTCCAGACCTTATTTTGATGGATATTAGTATGCCAGAAATGGACGGTTTCCAAGTTTGCCAAAGACTCAAAGCCGAGCCAGATACACAAGATATTCCTATTATTTTTATCAGTGCCTTAACGGAGACTAATAACAAAATCAAAGCCTTTGAATATGGTGGCAACGATTACATTACTAAACCGTTCCAAGTCGAAGAAGTAATTGCCAGAGTCAGCAATCAGCTACAAATTAACCGCCTTAAACTAGAATTAAAAGCTAAAAATGCTCGTTTAGAACAAGAATTATTAAAACGTCAATCAATCGAAAAAGAATTATTAAATTTAAATCAACAGCTTAGTAAACTAGCAGCTTTAGATGGCTTGACTCAAATAGCTAATCGTCGTGTATTCGATGAATGTCTGACTAGAGAATGGCAAAGAGGACAGAGAGAAAAAGCTACTTTATCGTTAATTTTATGTGATGTTGACTATTTTAAACTTTATAACGATAGCTTTGGTCATCAAGCGGGAGATTTGTGTCTCAAAAAAGTAGCTCAAGCAATATTAAATACAGTTAACCGTCCTGCGGATTTAGTTGCTCGCTATGGTGGGGAAGAATTCGCGATAATTTTACCTCAAACCCCTGCCAAAAATGCTTTACAGGTGGCAGAAACAATTCGATTCCAGGTTAAGCAACTTTACCTGTCTCATCCCGAATCATTAGTAAACAATTATATTTCTTTAAGTTTAGGTGTCACCTGTATTGTCCCGCAGGCTAAATATAGCAAAAAACAGTTATTAGTTGCTGCCGACAAAGCTCTTTATCAAGCCAAAAAGCAGGGTCGCGATCGCGCTATTTTAACAATCATCGACTGAATTGATTAAGATGTCCGTCGGATGAAAGATGGAAAGTAAAAACTACTGTTTTACCTTGAAAGTAATAGTGCTTAAAAAGCATTTGTATAGAATATATGGTTTAAATATGTTTATTCCTTTAGGCTTTAGTCAACAATCCACTCAAACTCATTTAGGTTATTTAGTTTATTACACTAACAACCGCCCACCCTGGAATTCAACATCGGCATCTCAAGAAACTTTAGTATTTTTACATGGCTTGGGAGGGGGTTCTTCAGCTTATGAATGGTCAAAAGTTTATCCCTCCTTTGCTGCTGAATACCGTATTCTTGCCCCAGATATGTTGGGTTGGGGGCGATCGGCACATCCAGAAAAAAACTATCGACCAGAAGATTATATTCAAACTATTGAGGAATTTATCGAGAGTACCTGCACCGAACCTGTAACGGTAATTGCTTCTGCTCTTACTGCTGCCTTTATAATTCGAGTTGCGATCGCCCGTCCCGAATTATTTAAATCTTTGATCTTGACTACCGCCGCAGGATTAAACGAATTTGATCGAGACTATCAAGAAAATTTCTTTACCCAGCTTGCTGCAACTCCGATAATCGATCGCCTATTGTATAACACTGGAGTTGCCACTAGCTTTGGTATTCGTAGCTTCTTAGAACAGCGTCAATTTGCTAGGAAAGAGCGAGTTAGTTCGGAATTAGTCGAAGCCTACTTGCAATCGGCACAACAACACAACGCAGAGTATGCTGCCCTTTCTTTTGTACGGGGAGATCTTTGTTTTGATTTAACTCAATATATTACCCAGCTAACTACTCCCACCGCCTTAATTTGGGGTCAAAAATCAGAATATACTGGACCAGAGGTCGGTTATCGTTTACGAGAAATGAATCCAGAAGCAATTCGCATTATGTATCAATTCGACGATGTTGGCTTTACTCCCCAGTTGGAGTTGCCAGGTGTTACGGCTGGACTAATTCGACAGTTTTTACCTCAATTGGAATCAAATGGAACTTCTTCTGCTACCCAGAACAATTTAACAGTAGTAGAAGATTAAAACCGCAAAGCTAATAGTTCAGAACTTTTTCCTCAAGAACCGCGATCGCTCAAGCTAATTATTTAAAGCTTAATTTAATCTATCAGGCAGATTCAGGTTTGCGATAGGAAGCAGGATGGATAATCAATTCAGCAGTAGAACGCTTCTCAACCATTTCCTCGGTAATAGTACACATACCAACGTCTTTGCGAGAGGGAATTTCATACATCACTTCTAGCATCAACTCTTCAACAATACCTCTTAAAGCTCGAGCTCCAGTCTTACGCCGATAAGCTTCTTTTGCTAAGGCTTTAATTGCACCTTCGGTAAATTCTAGCTCAATGTTGTCCATTCTCAATAGCTTTTGATACTGTTTAACGATCGCGTTACGAGGCTGGGTTAATATTTCTACCAAGGCATCTTCATCTAATGGTTCTAAAGCTGCCGTCACGGGAATCCGACCCACAAATTCAGGAATCATGCCAAACTTAACTAGATCATCTAATTCCAGCTTTTGCAAAATGTCAGCAGTACGTTTTCCTTTTGGTGCCGACTTTTCCCCTTTTTGAATAAAGCCAATTGACTTTTTACCCATGCGACGTTCTACTACTTTGTCTAAACCAACAAAAGCTCCACCACAGATAAATAGAATGTTCTTGGTATCAATCTGAATACAGTCTTGATAGGGATGCTTACGACCGCCTTGAGGAGGTACATTAGCTACTGTCCCCTCTAGCATTTTTAATAGTGCTTGTTGTACCCCTTCTCCTGAAACATCACGGGTAATCGAAGCATTTTCGCTTTTGCGGGCAATTTTATCAATTTCATCAATATAAATAATGCCTCTTTGAGCTTCTTCTACGTCTAAATCGGCTACCTGTAATAGTCGTAGCAAAATATTTTCTACGTCTTCCCCGACATATCCTGCTTCTGTCAGGGTTGTGGCATCGGCTACGGCAAAAGGAACTTGTAAAACTTTAGCCAGAGTTTGTGCCAAGAGAGTTTTACCACAGCCTGTTGGCCCAATTAATAACACATTAGATTTTTGCAGCTCTACGGAGTCTTCCGCATCCTTGGTCTTGTTAATCAAACTCAGCCGCTTGTAGTGATTGTATACGCCCACGGAAAGGACTTTTTTGGCTTCTTCTTGTCCAATTACGTGTTCATCCAAGCAATTTTTAATTTCTATCGGTTTGGGAATATCCCCAAAAGAAATGCCCCCTACTTTCTTATTTCT
Source organism: Coleofasciculaceae cyanobacterium (assembly GCA_036703275.1). Classification (NCBI taxonomy): domain Bacteria; kingdom Bacillati; phylum Cyanobacteriota; class Cyanophyceae; order Coleofasciculales; family Coleofasciculaceae; species Coleofasciculaceae cyanobacterium. The sequence continues at coordinate 15,736 of DATNPK010000012.1, forward strand.
TTTCTTCGGTGCTTTGGCTTCGGAGTTGCCAGATACAGCAGGAGAAGATACCACCGCCCCTTCTTCGATCAACTCCTCATCTAGAATCTCGTTACACAGTTCAACACATTCATCACAAATATAAACTCCCGGACCAGCAATCAGTTTCCTGACCTGTTCCTGAGATTTTCCGCAAAACGAACATTTTAGATGGGAGTCGTATTTAGACATATAGACCTCGTACTAATAAAGCATTTTTTAGGTTGTAAGTGAGCTTAACGCTTCTGGTTTGTTGATGACTTTATCAATTAAGCCATATTCCACCGCATCCTCCGAGGACATATAGAAATCTCTTTCTGTATCGGCAGCTATCTTATCAAAAGGTTGACCAGTATGTCCTGCAATTAGTTCATTAAGTCTTTGCTTAATATACAGAATTTCTTTAGCCTGAATTTCAATGTCAGTAGCCTGTCCTTGCGCGCCTCCTAAAGGCTGGTGAATCATAATTCGCGAACTGGGCAAAGCCATCCGCTTTCCTTTCGTCCCACCAGATAACAAAAAAGCTCCCATACTGGCAGCAATACCATAACAAATTGTCACGACATCTGGTTGAATTTGCTGCATGGTGTCATACATGGCCAGGCCTGAATACACCGAACCACCAGGGGAATTGATATAAATTTGGATATCTTTTTCAGGATCTTCTGCTTCAAGATAAAGCAACTGCGCCACAACCGAATCGGCTACTTTATCGTCAATCGGAGTACCCAAGAAAATAATGCGCTCTCGTAAAAGACGTGAATAAATATCAAAGGCTCTTTCTCCAAGACCGGACTGTTCTACCACCATTGGTATAACATTGCCCTCAGTAAGCACCGAGTTTATTTTAGGAAGACTTTTATTAACGAGAAAGCCGTAGGGCGAATGCGATTCCAGCATAGATTTTTGCCAAAAATTTGTCACTATTGATTTATTTAATTTGCTACCTATAACCAGAATTGGCTGTAGTTAGCTATTTTCATTATGCCTCAACTAAAGTGATCTGTAATAACGGGCAGATTTGCTAATGAAGAATCGGAATGGGCATCAACTCAATTATAGTTTGGCGTTCTTTTCCCTCACTAGCAAGCTGTCTTATTCAGAATCGGCAATTACTTCCACTTCGGCGGTTTCTACCTCTGATTCAGAATCGGCAATTACTTCCACTTCGGCAGTTTCTATCTCTGATTCAGAATCGTCTGCTTCGGATTCTGCTAGTGAGCCTTCCAGAACAAGTTCAATAGTTGCTTTTTCTCGCAAAAAGCTATAGGTGTTTTCGCTGGTCAGGTCTTCGGTAACCATGGACAACAAACGGTCTTCATCGACTTCTTGTCCAGTCAATTGTGGTCTTATTTCTTCTATCTTGGCATTGATTGCGGCCTCATCGGGTTCTAAACCTTCTCTTTTGGCTATCTCTTTAACGATCAAAGACTTTTGCAGGTTAGTTACCGCTTCTGGACGAGCGTTATCCCGCAACATCGGCACGTTATCGGAATTAAATAACTGTTTCATGTCTAGCCCCATTTGTTGCATCTGCATCAGGGTTTTGGTTAAAACGTTAGTCACTTCTTCCTGAACTAAAGATTCTGGCAAATCTAAAGTGTTTTGTTCCAACAAAGCATCCGCGATCGCCGCGTTGATGTTATTCTTGGTTTGGTTCTCTGCTTGCTCTTTAAATTGCTTTTCTACAGACTCTTTGTAGGCTGCAAAGGTTTCAAACTCATCATCGCTAATATCTTGAGCAAAGTCGTCATCTAATTCAGGCAGTTCCTTAGTTTTTAGTTCGTTCAAGGTAATGCTGAATACGGCTGGTTTACCCGCCAAATCCTGTTGAGGATAATCCTCTGGGAAGGTAACCTCCACTTCTTTGGTTTCCTCTGGCTTCATGCCGACAATACCTTCAACCATGCCAGGAATCAGCTTGCCTTCGGCTATCTCTACCTGAAAATTAGTCGCGCTTCCTCCTTCAATCTCTTTGCCTGCCTCTCCTTCGGCTGTCAAAGTGCCTTTAAAATCGACAAAGGCTACATCTCCCATTTGAGCTGTTCGCTCTTCAACGGGGACTAAATCAGCTTTTTGCGAGCGACGCTGTTCGATAAACTCGTCTACTTTCTCTGGTTTATAGACTATTTCTTCAGCTTTTACACTTAGATTACTGTAATCTGCTAATTCTAGAGTAGGAGGAACATCTACCGCTATTGAAAAAGTAATCGCATCTCCAGGCTGGTATTGTCCCAATAGTTCTTCAAAACTAGAACGTAAATTGGGCTGCCCGAGAGCCTCAATTGATTCTTGTTCAATCGCATCTTGTAAAGATTTTTGAATTAGTTCTTCAAGGGCAGCAGCCTTGATCCGTTCGTTACCAATTCTTTGCAATAAAATTTGGCGTGGTACTTTCCCTTTGCGAAACCCAGGAATATTGCTGGAACGAGAAAGGTTTTGCACCATTTTTTCATAAGCACTGCGAGACGCTTCTGGGGCAATTTCTATATTTAAGCCAACTTGACTTTCAGGAAGTCTCTCCTGGGTTACTTTCATCGATGTTTATATCTTAAAACTACTTGATTAATTTTATGGTAGATCTAGGTAGGAATTAACTTAAGTAAAGTTAAAACTTGCAAAGCTCAATTTATTTAAACCAGACGAGTAAGCGTGCGCTCGGCTGCGATAAACTAAAACAATTTTTAACAGTTTTCCCTATGAGTCAATAGACATAATACTATATCTATATGAACTAAATAGGTAGGCGTAATTAAGTTGGAAAAATTATTTATATAGATTTTGATTTAATCAACAGCAGCGAGACCTAGCTAGATTTAGCAGGTCAGTTCAATTTACTACAGTAAAAAATATAAAGGAGGCTAATGTAATTGTCTAAAAACGTCAATGTAGCTATTTTGGGCGCAACAGGAGCAGTAGGACAAGAGCTATTAGAACTACTTGCCGAGCGCGATTTTCCGCTCAAAAATTTAAAGCTTTTAGCTTCTTCGCGTTCTGCGGGTAGCAAGATTGTTTTCCAAGGGCAAGAATTAACTGTAGAAGCAGTAGAGGAAAATTCTTTTGAAAATGTCGATCTTGTTTTAGCATCTGCTGGAGGTTCTACTTCCAAAGCTTGGGCAAAAATCGCGGTCAATGCTGGGGCAGTAGTAATCGATAATTCTAGTGCGTTTCGGATGGATGCTCATGTTCCTCTAGTTGTGCCAGAAATTAATCCTGAAGCTGCCGCTAAACATCAGGGAATTATTGCCAATCCCAACTGCACCACTATTTTAATGGGCGTGGCAATTTATCCTCTACACAAAATACAGCCAATTAAACGAGTTGTTGTTGCTACTTATCAATCGGCATCAGGTGCAGGAGCAATGGCAATGGCAGAAGCTCAAACTCAGGCAAGAGAGATTTTAGATGGCAGGCAGCCCCAAGCAAAAGTATTGCCTTATCCAATTGCTTTTAATCTATTCCCTCATAATTCTCCCTTGAACGACCAAGGATATTGCGAGGAAGAAATGAAAATGGTCAATGAAACGCGGAAGATTTTCAATGACGATCAAATTAGAGTTACTGCTACCTGCGTCCGTGTGCCAATTCTACGCGCCCACTCCGAAGCGATTAATCTAGAATTTGAGCGGCCGTTTGATGTCAACCAAGCCAGAGAATTAATCGCTGCTGCACCTGGAGTTAAACTAGTTGAGGACTGGCAAAATAATTATTTTCCCATGCCTATGGACGCAACAGGACAAGATCCTGTATTGGTAGGTAGAATTCGCCAAGATATTTCTCACAATTGCGGGTTAGAATTATGGCTTTGTGGCGATCAAATTCGTAAAGGTGCTGCCCTTAATGCCATACAAATAGCCGAACTGTTGCTCGAAAAGAATTTATTAACCGTTCCTAATTCAGCAGTTAGTGTCTAAGGGATTTATATATTTAGTAAAAAATAATGATGAGTCAAATAGAGATAGATGCGTGAAAACCCCTTTGGTAGAGTAGTGACGGCAATGGTAACCCCCTTTGCTGAAGATGGCAGCGTCGACTATGTGGTAGCAGAAAAATTGGCGGTACATCTGGTAGAAAACGGTAGTGATGGCTTGGTGGTTTGCGGTACTACAGGAGAATCGCCCACTTTAAGTTGGTCAGAAGAGTATGAGTTATTTAAAGTAGTAAAACAAGCAGTGGGAGATCGCGCCAAGATTATCGCTGGTACTGGTTCAAATTCGACTACCGAAGCGATCGCTGCTACGCAAAAAGCTGCTAAACTAGATTTAGATGGTTCTTTACAGGTAGTTCCATACTACAATAAGCCACCCCAGTCGGGACTGTATCGGCATTTCAAAGCGATCGCCGAAGCCTGCCCCGATTTACCAATGATGTTATACAATGTGCCAGGTAGGACTAGTTGCAGCCTAGATCCAGAAACGATAGCTAATTTAGCGCAGATTGATAATGTGGTGGCAATTAAAGATGCTAGCGGAAACATAGAGCAGGCGTGCAAAATGAGGTGTTTGACTCCCCCAAACTTCGCTATTTATTCAGGGGAAGACGTCTTGACTCTACCCCTATTAACGATAGGAAGCTCGGGAGTAGTTAGCGTGGCTTCACACCTGGTGGGAAACCAAATGCAGTCAATGATTCAGGCGTTTGCCACAGGCGATAATCAGCAAGCGACTAAAATACAGTTGCAACTTTTTCCTTTATTTCAGGCTCTGTTCATGACAACTAACCCGATTCCAGTTAAAGCTGCCTTAAATTTACAGGGCTGGAAAGTAGGAAGGTTGCGTACACCTTTATGTGAGCTACAATTGGATTTACTAGAAAATTTAAAAATAGTTTTACAAGAATTAAACTTAATTTAGTCTGGTTTTTTTATTATTTATTATTAAAATAAAGTTTTATTTTTAATATATAAGCCAATTTTAAATATCTGCAATACAATAAGAAATTAATTGTCTTCGAGAACAGTTTTGAGGCAATCAGTATGAAAAATTGCAAACTTTTGGAAATAATATCAATAATTATTCACTATAAAAGTTTTTACAGTTAGTAGGATCGGATTGGGAAACTAATTAAATTAGATAGTTTTACAGTTCTTAGAAAACGCTCTACGAAAAAGATTCTAAGGCGAATTTACAGTTTTTATTGAGTAAATAAAACAAGCGCGAATAACCAAATACAACAAAACCAAATGAGTAAAGTAATCAAGAAAAATAATAAGTCAACCGTCAAAATTATTCCCTTGGGTGGATTGCACGAAATTGGCAAAAATACCTGCGTCTTTGAATATGAAGACGAAATTATTCTATTAGATGCGGGATTGGGCTTTCCTTCGGATCAAATGCACGGCATTAACATTGTTTTGCCTGACATGACATATTTAAGAGAAAATTCTCATCGCATCAAAGGAATGATTGTGACTCATGGTCATGAAGATCATATTGGTGGTATAGCCTATCACCTCAAGCAGTTTGATATACCTATAATTTATGGTCCTAGGCTAGCTATGTCTCTGTTAAGCGACAAACTAGAAGAGGCAGGGGTTAGCGATCGCACCACGCTAAAAAGTGTTCTTCCTAGGGATATCGTACAGATTGGCAAACATTTCCGCGCCGAATATATTCGTAATACCCATTCTATTGCCGATAGCTTTACCGTCGCGATTCATACCCCGATTGGCGTAATTATCCACTCAGGAGACTTTAAAATAGATCACACCCCAGTCGATGGAGAACACTTCGACCTCCAAAAACTAGCCGAACATGGTGCAAACGGGGTATTGTGTTTGCTGAGTGACTCTACTAACGCCGAAGTACCAGGACATACACCCTCGGAGCGTTCGGTCTATCCCAACCTCGATCGCATCTTTGGTCAAGCCCAAGGACGTTTGATGGTAACAACCTTCTCTTCTTCGGTGCATCGGGTCAATATGGTCTTAGATTTAGCTCAGAAGCATGGTCGTAAGGTAGCGGTAGTAGGACGTTCTATGCTCAACGTCATCGCTCATGCTCGTAAGCTGGGATATATTCAATGTCGCGATGATATCTTTGAACCATTGCGCTCTGTCAATCGTTTACCAGATAATAAAGTTTTAATTCTCAGCACTGGTTCACAGGGAGAAACCCTAGCAGCAATGACTCGTATTTCCCGAGGGGAACATCGCCAAGTCAGCGTCAGAGAAGGAGATACTATTGTATTTTCCGCTAACCCTATTCCTGGTAACACTGTTGGAGTGGTTAACACAATTGACCGTCTGATGATGCAGGGAGCAAAAGTAATCTATGGTCGTCGCGAAGGAATTCATGTTTCGGGTCACGGTGCTAGAGAAGACCACAAGCTAATGTTGAATTTGACCAGACCTAAGTTCTTTGTGCCTGTACACGGTGAACATCGTATGTTAGTCGAACACGCAGGAATGGCAAAAGCAATGGGTGTTCCCGAAGAAAATATTGTGATTATTAAAAACGGTCATATTATTGAGCTTACCCAAGATAGTATTGGCATTAATGGAGAAGTTCCTTCTGGTATTGAACTAGTCGATCGCGCTGGTATTGTTCAAGATGATGTCATGAAAGAAAGACAACAGCTTGCCGAAGATGGAGTCATTACCGTAGCTGCGGCAATTGACTGGTCGGGTAAACTAGTCGCCTCTCCAGCGCTGCACTTACGAGGAGTAGTCACTTCAGTCGAGCAATCCTTACTACAGCAGTTAGTCAGCAGAACCATTGAAAGAATTTTAAGCGATCGCTGGAGCGACTTTAGCCATAGCCAGAACGGAGAAACCGAAATTGACTGGACAGAGGTACGTTTAGAAATTGAAGGTGGATTACAGCGTCTAATCAAGCGAGAACTACGTAGTCGTCCTTTAGTGGTGTTTTTAATGCAGACTCCTGAAAAAGAACCTACTAAAACGACAGCAGCCAGAAGAAGAAGACGTTCTAGTTCAACAAACTCAACAAACTCAACAAACTCAACAAACTCAACTTCCGCTCCCGTTATTTCTCGTCGCTCATAAATCGGCCATTAGCTTTAGGCTTTAGGCTTTAGGCTTTTAAAAATTATACTTGTAATAAAAAGCGTTACTTGACATTAGAGCAAGTAACGCTTTGTTCGTCAGTAAGAGAAAAAATAAAATCGTCAATAAAAATGAGTCAAGACTTATCCATATTACAGATAATCTACTCGCTACAGTAAATAATAATTAGCGAGGTAGATTAATTGGCAGGTTTACGGGAGAAATGTTTGTTGTCGGATAATTAGGAATATTTTGAACTGTGGCAGATTGAGATGAAGACTGTTGATCTGTTTGAGCTGTTGCTGTGCCGTTTACAACACCATTGTGATTGACTACAGTGCTAGAGGTTTGCTGTTGAGCAATAGGCGACTGTGGAACAACTTGAGGAATTTGAGTCACAATTGGTTGTGGGGCCAAAACAGGAGCAGGTGCGGGAGCAGAACCAGCAGGCAAACAATTGGATAGACATAGGTTAAGACTGTTGCCATTAGCGTTGTTTGTACCAACATTAAACTCAGGTCTTCCCGGTGTTACAGGGGTTGGAACAGGTACTGGTTGCTGAATTACCTGTGGTTGTGGTTGTTTGCTTCTAACCAAAGCATTTAATGCTCCAGAAACTACTTCTAAAATTTGGGCTGATGCTGGTTGAGGTTGAGCAACAGTAGCTATTGTAGCGGTTAAAGCGATTATTATTAATCCTGGGTTAAACTGACGAATAGAGCTGTTCATTTTTCGGTTCTCACTTACTTAAATTTAGTGAACTAATTACTATTTAGTAGGTTGAGAACAATAAATTTATGCATCATCAAACTAAAATGCTGATGCTGTCATAGTTTATAGAAAAGAAAAATAAAGAAGGCGATCGCTGTTAAACCGTAGATTTGCTACGTATCCATCTTTGATTAAATTAAATTGCTGTTGAAACTTCTTCTGCATCCAAAATCGACCAAACTTTTTGCATCAAAGTATCTAATCCCTGGCGAGTTACCGCGGAGACATGAAAAATTGACACAGAAGTAAGTTCCTGTAATTCAGAAGTAATTTGGTCTAAGATTTCTGAATCTACTGCGTCTATCTTATTAAAAGCAATAATTTGCGGACGTTCGGGTAAACCATGTCCATAGGCTTCTAGTTCCTGTTGAATGGTCTGGTAGTCAACTATTGGATCATCTGCCGTAGCGTCAATTAGATGTAGTAAGATGCGGGTTCGCTCAATATGGCGTAAAAAGTCATGACCCAAGCCAATACCTTCAGAAGCACCTGAAATCAATCCAGGAATATCAGCAAACACCGTACCGTCTCCCGTCGGTTTACGTACCACTCCTAAGTTAGGAACTAGAGTCGTAAAAGGGTAGTCAGCGACTTTGGGTTTCGCTGAAGATAACGAAGAAATAAGCGTAGATTTTCCGGCATTGGGCAAACCAATAATTCCGACTTCGGCGATCAGCTTTAATTCAAGGCGTAAACGTCTGGTTTCTCCCTCTAACCCTGGCAAAGCGTGTTCTGGAGCCCGATTGCGATTACTCAAAAAATGCTTGTTACCTAGACCGCCTTTGCCACCTGCGGCAACACAAAGAGTTTCACCATCAATAGTTAAGTCACCGATATACTCTCCCGTATCGGCATCAGTAATTAGAGTACCACAGGGAATTTCAATTAGGCGATCGCTTCCCTTTGCTCCCGTACAATTATTCGGTCCTCCTTTTTTGCCATCTTCGGCTTGAAAAATTCTGGCATAGCGAAAATCCAGTAAAGTTTGCAGTCGACTTGACGCTACTAATATTACTGACCCTCCCCAACCACCATTGCCCCCAGCAGGGCCCCCAGCGGGGACATATTTTTCCCGACGGAATGCCACCATTCCATCACCACCCTTGCCCGCTACTACTTCTACTTCGGCTAGATCGATAAACTGCATAGATAAATTACGGCACAATTCGGTAAAACTTTGTATAGTTTATCACTTGAGGTTTTGCTATTTGGTAACTAAGGCTAATAGCTATAAACCAGATAATTAAAAGCATCAATCAAATCACTGTACGTACTTAGTCACATCTTCGCCACATTCATCGGCTAGGTATGAAAGTGAACGAAAGCGCAGCATTGTAAACTGCTCATATAAAGGATTTAACTTGCAAAGAGGAGGAATATGAGCAATTTTGCGTCCAAATAAATTAATATCCCGCTCAAAAGGACATTGTGGCGGGATTACTTTACAGACAAATTTAGCCAAACGGGGATCTTTGACTTCCATATCTTCCAGCCAATCTTTCACAGGATGCAGCACATCTACACAAGATTTACCTTTTTCGGCAGGTGGAGTTAGAGAAGAGGCAGCACCTGCACTAGTTTCTGTGGGTAATTCCTCTGGCTTATATAGAGTATTTTTTAAAGACTTGAGAGCTTCAACTTCAATTTCTAAAGCATTGCTAAATTTATATAACAAATCATATTCAGACTTAGAATAGACTCCATCGGCTACAGCTACTAATACGCAGGTACGCAAAAAGTTTTCAGCAGTTTCTGATTCTTTGCCCAAACTTTCAGCAAGCTCTTCGGGAGCGATCGCCTCTAGATTGTCAACATCATTAATGTCAGCTAAATCTTGAGTCAATTGAGTAATTAATTCTTGTTCTTGCGGGTGATAATGTCCGTCTACCAGGGCAATAGTGTATAGACCTCTAAGCCAAGCCACAATCTGGCGATCGCTATAAGCAGATTTAGTAATACCAGTCATCAGAATTTATGTTTTAGGTGTTGAAAATAAACTTGTAATTTTGAATATACGAGGCAACGCGGCACATAAGATCTACAAAGATAATAATTTTATGCCATATAAATGATAGCGAAAACTACTTATAAAACTTTCTAAAATTAAATTAGCGCTAAGCTGTAGGCTTTTAGCTGTAAACTAAATCAAATATTAAACAGGTTTATAGCTGTCTTTAAACTGAATTATTAAATATTCATTTCTAAGAGAATCACCTAAAAGCATTGCCCAATTCCGTTGCTCTGACTGGAAGTTTATGGAGCGATCGCTTTCTATTTTGCTAATCGATTGATGATAATTATTTGCAAGAGGGTGAAACCGAATTTCAGCGGCTACAGCAGTCCTGCAAAGAAAAGAGCCCTTTGCTATACCAAAAATTGAAAGCGACTCAAGCCCAAAAGCAGAGCTTAGTATGACAGAGATTCAATAAACGATTCAGTTTCTCGTCTTCTGGCACAATTGTTGTGGCAAAAAGCGATCGCGACTAAAACAAACAAAAGCTGACTGCCTACTTGGGGAGGAGAACAGCCAAGTTTTGAAGTGTGATAGTTAATAGCTGCATCAGTCTTTCTCCTAAATTTGTATCATAACTGTTTAAAATTAAAACTAAAGACTGTAATCTTAAAAACGCAATTATTATTCAAGAAATTACATTACAGGTAACCGAAAAAAGCGATCGCCTAGATCTTTGGCTATCGACCAATTTAAGCGATCTTTCTCGTTCTCGTATCCAAAAGCTGATTGAAGACGGCAATGTCAGGTTAAATCATCAGGTTTGCAACAGTAAAAAGGTTAAAGTTAGCCCTGGTGATACTCTTGACATAACTATTCCTGAACCCGAAAAACTCAATTTAACTCCTGAAAATATTCCTCTGGATATTCTTTATGAAGACGAACAGTTGATTATTGTTAATAAACCAGCGGGTATGGTGGTGCATCCAGCACCAGGACATTATACGGGGACGCTAGTTCACGCTTTACTGCATCATTGCGACACTTTAGCAGGAATTGGCGGGGTGGAACGACCAGGAATTGTCCATCGACTCGATAAAGATACTACGGGAGCAATTGTGATCGCCAAAAGCGATCGCGCTCATCAAAACTTACAGGCACAAATTAAAGCTAAAACGACCAGAAGAGAATACTGGGGGATAGTCTACGGTTCTTTTGCCACCGAAACAGGAAAAATTGACTTACCGATTGGTCGTCACAAAGGCGATCGCCAAAAGATGGCGGTTATTCCTGTAGCCCAAGGAGGCAGAGAAGCCGTCACCCACTGGAAAATTTTGGAACGAATTGGTAATTATAGCTTGATGCAATTTGTGTTAGAAACGGGGCGGACTCATCAAATCAGAGTTCATTGCGCTCATCAAGGACACCCTCTACTTGGAGACACCACCTACGGCTCAAATCGTGCTTTAAAAGTCAATTTATCGGGTCAAGCTCTCCACGCCAGACAATTATCTTTATTACATCCAATATCAGGAGAACCCATTCAGGCGATCGCAGCTCTACCAGCAGAATTTACCAAACTCTTGCAAGTTTTGCGTCGTCGAAACTAGTTGTCAAGTGTCTGCTGTTTTCAAAACTGAGGATACTCGGCTAACATTAACTCAACTGCTTGAGGAGTTAGCGGTTTAGAAAATAAATATCCTTGACCAAACTCACATCCCAAAAATTTTAACTGACTAAGTTGTTGAGGTGTTTCTACTCCCTCAGAAATAGTATCCATTCCCAAGGTTTTTGCTAAGGTAATAATCAATCGAACAATCTCAAAATTCTCTGAATCAAAGTTCATTTGTTCGATAAAAGAGCGGTCAATTTTCAGATTATCAATGGGAAAACGGCGCAAATAGCTCAAAGAAGAATAACCCGTACCAAAATCATCAATACTTAGCTTGATGTTTCTGCTTCTAATTTGCCTTAAAGTGTTTTGGACATTTCCTTCGGGTTCAATTAAAGCACTTTCAGTAATCTCTAATCTCAAAGAGCTACCGTTCAACCCAGTTTCTAAGAGAATTCGATCTAACTTATCAATAAACTCAGGCTGTTGTAGCTGTTGACTAGCTAAATTGATACTCATCTTCAAAGAGTCAATCTGAGATATGGAACTAAATTGTTGTCTCCAGGTTTGTAATTGTTGACAAGCTTCTGTGAGTAACCATTCACCAATGCTCAAGATCAATCCTGTATCTTCGGCAATGGGAATAAATTCGACAGGAGAAATAAAACCTCTTTCAGGATGTTGCCAACGAATCAGCGCTTCAAAACCAACCAAGCTATTGTGATCCAAAGACATAATTGGTTGGTAGTGCATGACAAACTCATTACGTTCAAGAGCCAGACGCAAATTGTTTTCTAATTCAACTAAGCGAAGAGTTTCATCATACATTGTCTGGTCAAAAATGGTGTAGCGCGCTTTTCCATTGTCTTTGGCACGATACATCGCAATATCAGCATCGCGCATTAAATCAGTCGCGTTGCTATATTCTATTGAGCTAAATACAATGCCAATACTGGCACTAGTAAAAATACTTTGACCCTGTAATTCAAATGGCGATCGCAATTTTTTTTGAATGCGATCGCCAATTAAAGTTGCATCCTGAAGCTGTTTAATGCCGTCTAACAAAATGACAAATTCGTCACCTCCGAGCCGACCCACAATATCGTTTTCTCTCACGCATCCTTGGAGTAAGTTAGACACGGCAACTAATAATCGATCGCCAATTAAATGCCCTAGACTATCGTTGATAATTTTAAAGCGATCGAGGTCGATAAATAATAGTGCATACATATAACCAGGATTTCGTCTGGCATGGGCGATGGTAAATTCAATTCTTTCCATCAATAAGGCTCGGTTCGCTAATCCCGTTAAGCTATCGTGCAGTGCATCATATATTAACTGCTGTTGTACTCGCTGACGTTCGTTAATTTCTTGGCGCAGTTTTTGAACCGCAGTTTTTAGTTCAATAGTACGTTGATAAACTTTTTTTTCGAGATTCTGATTTAATTCATTAATCTTAGCATTGGCTAATTGCAGAGAAATTTGGTTTTTAACCCGAACTAAGACTTCTTTGACTTGGATAGGTTTACTAATATAGTCTACTCCACCCGCTTCAAAAGCTTTAACTTTATCCAAAACATCATCTAAAGCACTGAGAAAAATGACTGGGATATCGCGGGTTTGTTTATTGGCTTTTAACTTTTGACAAACTTGATAACCATCAAGATCGGGCATTTTAATATCCAATAAAATTAGATCGGGAAGAATTGTACTTGCCCCCCGTATTGCTGTGAATCCATTTTTGGCACAGCGCACCCGATATCCTTGTTTGCTGAGAGTAGTCGCGAGAATTTGCAAATTATCAGCAACATCATCGACCACTAAAATACTAATTGTCTTGTCTGGAATAGAGATCGTCATTTTTCTTGTTTGGGTGAAGATGGACTTGTCCGCATGAATGATGGCGTAATGTCAACTGGTTAACCGCTCTAGCTCTTTTTTATTAAATTGAGAATGTTATCGAAATCAAAATCGTTAACCTGCTTTTGCAGGGCATGTTTTAAATCAGTATGTTCTAGGGGGATTTCTGCTAATAGTTGAGTCAGTAAGTCTCGATCTAACACTATCGCTGCCTGCTCTACTTGGTTTAACCATCGGTCGGACATTACATTTAATGTCTCTGCCGTCAATTTAAAATTACTAGGGGTCACAGGAATAATTGGTTCATAGACGTAGCGTATTCCTAAGTGTTGTGCAATTTTGTCAAAAATAACGTTTTCTGAAAAGGGTTTCCCGACAAAATCATCACATCCCGCTGCTTTAAATAGCAATTTTTCTTCTTCTAAGGTACTAGCAGTCAGTGCTACAATCGGCGTGTATAGATGAGGATAAGATCTAATTCGCTCTGTTGCCTCACAACCATTCATTACGGGCATTCTTAAATCCATCCAGATCATATGAGGTTGCCACTGCAACCATATATCTACTGCTTCTTTACCATTAACTGCCTCTTTGATTTTAAAACCTACTGGTTCCAATAGCAGCGACATAATTTTACGATTGGTTTTAGAGTCATCGACAATCAAAATTCGATATTCAATCTGGTCTGATTCTAGACGGATAATTCTTCTCAAGCCAGATTGAACCTGCAATTTTTGAGCCACAATACTTTCGGTCTGAATCTCTAGATTAAAGATTATGCCTTGTCCTAAATTGCTGTTGTTGCTTACGGTAATGTCTCCTCCCATTAATTGAGCAAGCCGACGGCTAATTGGCAGATTTAAAGAACTACCTCTAGCAGATTGAGACTGTTGTTCTTGTCGCACTCTAACCGTAGGATTGAATAGGGTAGCTAATTCTGTAGCCGTGACTTGAAGATTAGCATTTTCTACCTCAAAATAAACATTAAGGTTTTTAGAAGAGCTTTGCTGGTTTGCCACAACTGTCGTCTTTTGGCGAGCATTACCATAAGCAACTCGAAGGGTTATTGTTGAAGTAGGTGTGGATTTAAAACAATAATCAATCAAATTTCGCAGAATCTGGCGTAGTCTGCGCTCATCAATACAGATATATTGAGGCAAGTTTTCCTCTCTAATTAAAGAAAATTCCCATCCCCGATCGTAAGCTTGGAGCTTGATGCTTTGTTCTATCGTGTCTAACCAGGAATAAAAATCAACGTTATTATGCTCTAAAGTCAGTCGATTCGTTTCAATTTTAGCCAGGTCAACTACGTCATTAATAATCCCTAATAAACGTTCGCCACTACGATTAATAATTGCAATATTTTCTCGACTTGTGGGAGTTATTGATAATTCTTGCTCCATAATCTGAACGAACCCTAATATCGCGTTCAAAGGCGATCGCAATTCATGGCTCATATCTGCTAATAATTCATATGGTTCATTATGAACTGTTTTTTCCGTTTGGGCGATCGGTAAATCAGTCTGACTAAGCGGAGGGTCAAGGTTGAGGTTTTCTTCAGAGTCAGCCCCTTGTAAAAATAAGTCTTCTTGATTCAAAGCAGGGTAATGTTCGCGGCTGGGTGATGAAGTATCGTCTCGCTCATTAAGTCGATCGCCTTTGGCAATCTGTTGATTATCAGAATGATTGTGGGAAAGTTCCATCGGCATCGGCGATTGATTTAATTTAATTAATCTAGTTATCCAGATGCAGGTCAATATTCCCAGAAAAACAGTTGACGACAAATAGGTTAAATATCTTAATCTCAAACTTCTTTGTTCATCTGATTGGTCAATCATTAATTCTGTTTTAGGAATGATCGCCACTATTAAACCATTTAACCCCAATGCTTTACTTTGCCAGGGAGTTACTTGTCCGAAAAGAAAATTCTGCTTAATCTTAAAATCAAATTGTTGAGCCTTATTTATCTTAGAAAATGAGTCGAACTTTTGTTGGAGATATATTAAAACATCTTGACTAGCAAAAGATGATTTGTTGTTTATTTCTCGAAAGTTGCTAGCAATAATTAAACCATCTTCGTTGATGACAATAACTTTGGCTGAAAAATCTAGATCTGCCTGGGTTAAGTATTTGTTAAGTATTTGAGATAAAAGTTGATTTTGACGATTATCAGCACTGATGTCTTTTATTTGTGGTGAATTATTTAAATAAAAAAGCAGCCGATCGCTTATATTGTCTGCATGATTACCAACGTTTTTATTAATATTTTTTGAGTTTTGTTGAATCGAAAAATATTGTGTCAACCAGTCAGTAGCTAAGGGATTGGCGATGATTGGCATTAAAATTATCAAATACAATGATATATTATTAATTCCCAAACGTGGCTTATGTATGCTCTTTATTAGCTGTTTAATTCGGTTTTTGAGCTTCATAAATACTTCAACAAACTAAATATTAGATAATAAAACGCTGGTAATTAATGGTTATTAAACGCTAAAGCTGAAGTTTAGGAGATTCTATTGGTAATTAATTAATCTTGATTTGAAAATTCAATAGCATCATTATGCTAATGCTTGAGCTGAATTTTCGTTAACTGCAATGATTTTCCATTGTAACGGTTATACCTAGTTAATAATGCCTTTGTGGATTTGGCAAAAAGCATATAAGAGGATCGAGCCTGAGAGCTTGTGGCGCAATTGCCTTGCTGTCTCGAGATTAGCAATTCTGTAACATACGAATTAATTAGGATTCACACAGAAAATCATCCATTTTAACTGTCTAAATCTAATTGATTTTTCTACATATCTACTACAAAAATGTAAAAAACTCGATTACGTCTAACTGGTACGTTCGATATCATTTTGAAAATTAAAGACAAAAGCGAGAATTTATCGTCATTCCCATTAATTTCCGCAGGTTTGCCTATAATGAAGGTCAAAGATTACTCCGTGCAGAGTACGTCGGCTTTTTTAACAAGCAATTAAAAAGAGGGAGGTTACCAATTAACAACATAATTTTTTGAAACTATGGAGCTAATTCATAACTTTCCCTCTTAGATACGGTCAAGTCAATTTACTAAGCTACTAACTGCAAATACTTAACCTGAAATTAAGTAACTTTACGATAAGGAACTTTACTCAGGTAGTCAAGATTGGTTGCTGAGTTTGTGGTAGGAGTATTTGCTCTATTAGGTAGACTACGAGCCATATTTAAATATAAAGCGGGACTTCCTGCTTTTGCTTGCTTTTCTTGAGGAGTATAACGACGTACTTCGGTTTGCCAAATAATTTGAGGAAAGCCCAAAATGGAACGATAATATTCGTTATAGCGAGGAGACTTGATATTAAAAGGACGCTCTCCTGTTTGGCGACCAGCAAGTACTCGACGGCGTTGATAAGGTACAATATCGTAGCCGAAGTTTTCTATGTATTCGTCACTGTCTAGCAACGCGTCAATAAATCCTTCTCTACCTTTAGTACCTATTTTAATTGACCAAGCAATTTTCTCTCTTTCGTTATAAGGATCGCGCCCTAAAACTCTTTGGATGCACTGTTCGACAAAACGATAGTTGCTATTTTTTTCGTAAAAGCTACTTCTAAAAGTTTCCGAAAGCAAAAGTCCACGAATAAAATCTCGAACGGTAATTTGACGGTTACGCAATTGAGATTCTAAGTAAATTTCGCGATCGGAACGAAAAGCATAGAAAAAGATTTGACGATATGCTGCATCAATCAATTCATTCATTTCAGTCAAAGAGAATGTACTCTCTGCTGAATAAATTCTGGGTTGGTCATCACTCCCAACATCGTATCCTGCGACACGAGGATTTTGGGAACTAGGCTTATATTCTAGTAAGGGAATAGACAAGTCAAAACCTCCGTCTATCGTGAGTTATGTTAAAAATCTTAGTCCCAATCATACGGTAGTTAGGGGATACAAATGAACAACGGTAACAAAATATTACAGAGTAATTAGTTAGTTTCGGTTTGCTTCACTTAATTTGAGTTACTGGCTATCAATTACCATCCTGAAATAGCAAATGATTTAGCCTCGGTATTTTCGACGGTTGCATCTGGTACGGTTGCTTCGCTCACACGAGATTCTGCACAGAAGGTAGCGGTATTAAATCCGCCAAATCTTTTAACGGTGCTGCTTCGTAAGCGTAAATCAGGACTAACGAACCAAAAGCGTTCAATGATACTCATCGTTTCATATTCAGTAATTAAGACTAGTCCGTCTTCTCGATCCAGGTGATATTCTCCGGCCACAGGAACAATCTCTGCATAGCCTCTTTCTCTGAGTAGTTTACCTTTGCGGGGGTCTTCCGAGTCAGGAATTAAAGCAAATACGGTTGTTCCTTTATGATCCTCATTTTCTTTATCCCACGCCATTGAGCCATCCCAGCTAACGAATGCGCCGCCGATCGCTTTTTGAGGCTCGACATCGTGCATTTGGCAGATTGCAGCTATTTTCTCATCATTAGCATCGAGAAATTCGACATTGATATCTGAACTCCCGCTTTCTGCTCTTCTAAAAGGTAAGTGGTGCGTGGTGCGTTGCGATCGCCATCTTCCTGCACTCTGTTGAAAAAATTCTTTTGCGTCTTTGATTGAATTCATAGTCATATAAATTGCCATATAAATTTTATTTATCGCCTTAATTACTACTATATCGGTAATTTGTGGTTATCTCTCTATAGCCGATTTATATTTTATTTCCGCATCAAAATACACCAAAATTAGGACTCTTCGATAAGTATTTTATAACTTTTTGTTACTTTAATTAATTAATCCTTGACATTATAGACTTTTTATAGTGCCAGTGTTAGATTAATTGCAAATTAACACTTATGTCAGCTCAAAAAATTGCATTTTCAGAGGCTGAGTAATTATTAGATTAAGGAGTGGTGCCAATGAATTCATCAAGCCAATTAAGCATGGAGCAGCAATTTAAGTTAAAAGTACTTCAAGAACAAGTACAAAGCTTAAGCAAGGAACAAGCTCAAGAATATTTATTAGAAATGTTTCGCCAAATGATGGTAAAAGATAACTTAGTCAAACATCTGCTCAAAAACGCCTAAGACTTACAGACTATATGTTATCAATGTAATTAAGCTTAATTATATATGTAGTGCGAAGTTATTTAGCTCAAACACAGAAGTTATCCAAACAGAATAACTTGTTGATGATTGAAGGATTCTAGTACTTGGGAACGTCACGAATCAATTTACTTCAAAGCTTCGCACTTACAGCGATTTAGCTACGATCTTTAAATTAAAGCCAGGAGTTGAAAGCTCACCAGCAATTTCATTATCAAATTGATAGATATTTCGATAGCCAAAACCAGGTTTCGCTCCTAAAGTTCAATATGTATATTAGTAAGGAATTATTGATAATTCGCAACTATAATTAGCAATAGCTTACAAAATCCAGAGCAATTGTTAAAGAATAATTCATTTATTAGTTTACTAGCAGTAATTTAGAAACATTACCTTTTAAAATAGGTAAAGTAGTAAGTAATTGTACTAGGTGATATTGATGGAAGCTGAGCAACTTAGTCATGAAGCACTGTTGTCAACGCGAGAGTTAGAAATTGTTGAACTGGTAGTAACTGGCTTGAGTAATCATAAAATTGCTCATCGACTAGAGATCAGTAAAAGAACTGTTGATAATCACATCAGCAATATTTTGAAAAAAACTGGGGCAATCAATCGCGTTGAATTAGTGCGCTGGTCTTTGCAATGGGGTAAAGCCTGTTTGGATAATGTTAACTGCTGTTATTTACCAAATAGCAGTCAGACTGTAAATCACAATGAAGTGCTGTCCTAAACTGCATTTCCTTAAGTTAATTTTGATGGCGATCGCTTTTGGTCTAGGTAGTTGTCAAACTTCTAGATACATTACTCCGCCGACACAAAATATTAACGCCACGTTAAATTCTATTGCAGCCGAAGCAGACTCGCATTTTTCTTATGATGGTCGTTATCTAATATACACTAGCGATCGCCAATCTAAGCGAAGCGTATATCTCTACGATTTGCAACGCCGACGTTTAATTACGCTTCCTGGATTGAATCAACCAGGCAGTATGCAGTCTCAGGCAGATATAAGTGCTGATGGACGCTATATAGTTTATGTGTCGGAGCAATTGGGTAAATCTGATATTTTTTTATATGAGCGCTTGACGGCCAAAAGCCAAAATCTGACTAGAAATTTTATTGGAGAAGTTCGTCAACCAAGTATTAGCGGGAATGGACGCTTTATTTCGTTTGAAGGAAATCGCTCAGGGCAATGGGATATTGAAATTTATGATCGAGGTTTAGGAATTGATCTTTCTACACCTCAAAATTTTCTTAATCCCCAGCAACCATAAATTTGATTTTAACTATAACCAGTAGAACTAAATAAATGTGCTAATGATATCAAGTACGGACAATTGGTTGAAAAAGAAAGTTGGTTGCAATAGAAAAAAACTTATTACTTATTACTTACTGCTTTTTATTCAACACCATTGATTCGTTATTGACTAATCGTCTATTAATTTAATCCGTTAAAATAAGTGTTGAATTCGGTTTATTTGGTAGTTTATATTTAACTTTTAATCAAAACTTTATATTGCTAAATAATTTAGTTTTCAAAGTATCTAACATTAATCAACCAATTTTTTCACCAACAAATTAGCTCAATTAACTATCCAAAAAGATTATTTGAATTGATGAGTCGATTTAATATTTGAGTTGGTTAACTAAAGAAAAGCAAAAACGTGCTTTTAAGAATTATTGTGTTGTAAACTAGGCTGGCGACCAAAATTCCTGTTATTATTTTTTTTCTGAGTCGCTAAGATGCCGCTATCTGAAACAAATCCAGTATAATCAAGAGCAGAAATAGTAATGCCATCGCCAAATAACCCGCGTCGGACAAAAATTGTTGCCACAGTAGGGCCAGCTACACTGAAACCCGATACTCTACGCCAATTGATCAAGGCTGGAGCAACTACCTTGAGGATAAATTTTTCTCATGGTACGCAACAAGACCATCAAAAGGCGATTCGTTTAATTAGACAGACTGCTTTTGAATTAGATCAGCCAGTTGGTATTTTGCAGGATTTGCAAGGACCAAAAATTCGCTTGGGCAAGTTTGCCGAAGGAAAAATTAGGCTGGAAAAAGGCGATCCTTATATTCTTACTAGTCGCCAAGTTGAATGTAACCAAGACATCGGTTATATCAGCTACACCAAGCTGGCTCAAGAAGTGCCAGAAAAAGCGACGATCTTGCTAGATGATGGCAAGGTAGAAATGAAGGTAGAAAGAATAGATCGAGCTAATCAAGATCTTCACTGTAGAGTCGTGGTTGGCGGAGATCTTTCTAGCAATAAAGGAGTCAACTTTCCTGGTGTTTGTCTATCGGTCAAAGCACTAACGCAAAAAGATCGCGAAGATCTAATGTTTGGTTTAGACCAAGGTGTCGACTGGATTGCTCTGAGTTTTGTACGCAATCCACAAGATATTTTAGAAATTAAAGACTTAATTTCTAGTGCTGGTAAATCCATTCCCATAATCGCGAAGATTGAAAAGCATGAGGCGATCGAACAGATGGATGCTATTCTTTCTCTTTGTGATGGAGTAATGGTAGCGAGAGGGGATCTAGGAGTAGAGCTGCCTGCCGAAGACGTACCAATTTTACAAAAACGCCTAATTGCTACGGCTAATCGATTGGGCATACCAATTATCACAGCAACTCAAATGCTAGACAGTATGGTTAATAACCCTCGACCAACTCGCGCCGAAGTCTCTGATGTTGCTAACGCTATTTTGGATGGTACAGATGCGGTAATGCTATCTAATGAAACTGCGGTTGGTAATTATCCTGTAGAAGCAGTAGAAATTATGGCGACGATCGCCTGTCGGATCGAGCAGGAACAGCAAACTAATAATTTCAAACGAACTAAACGTTCGATTACCCACGCAATATCTGCTGCGGTGGGTCAAATTGCCTCTCAGCTAGACGCAGCAGCAATTATGACCTTGACTAAGACTGGGGCGACGGCTCGCAACGTCTCTAAATTTAGACCTAAAACGCCAATTTTAGCGATTACGCCTCACGTTTATGTGTCCCGTAGGTTACAGCTAGTTTGGGGAGTAAAGCCTCTGCTGGTTTTGGATCTCTCTTCAGCAACTCAAACCTTCCAAGCAGCAATCAATGTGGCACAAGAAAAAAATTGGCTGTCAGCAGGAGATCTAGTTGTGATGACCGCGGGGACACTTCAGGGTGTAGCTGGTTCAACCGATCTGATTAAAGTTGAATTAGTCAAGGCGGTTTTAGGCGAAGGTTCAGGAATCGGACAGGGAGCTATTAGCGGTAGAGCAAGAGTAGCCAATACTGCTAAAGATATTCATGACTTTAACCCTGGGGAAATTTTAGTCACTCCTTCGACTAATGCTCAATTTGTGGATATTATTCGCCAAGCATCAGGCATTATTACTGAAGAAGACAACCTGACTAGCCATGCCGCGGTTATTGGTTTGCGTCTCGGTATTCCTGTAATCGTTGGCTTTAAAAACGCGACTGAGATAATTCGAGAAGGAGCAATTTTAACCGTAGATGCCAAACGCGGAGTAGTTTATTCTGGTACAGTTAGTCACAGATAAGCCTTAAGCTAAACTAAGCTAAACTAAATGGTATTCCATCGCATAGCGAATTAGCTCAATACGATTGTTTCGCTCTGACTTGCGTAATAAGCTGCTGACATATTTCTCGATAGTACGGTGGGACAGATGCAGCCGGTGACCAATTTCTATATTGGAACGTCCTTTCATTAATAGTTCGAGGACTTCTTGTTCTCGCTGAGTTAGTTCCAGCTTGTTAGACAATTCTTGCTGACTAATATCAACTGCTGCATTCCATGATTCTAAGGACTCGTGGGGCGTAGTTTCGGTCTGCTCAAGGCGATCGCTTTGCGAAAATCTTAGTTCGGAGTGGATCATTTGCGATCGCTCTAACAAATTGCGAATAATTGCCTCCAATTCCCTCATTTCAAAAGGTTTAGGTAAATACATATCGCATCCAGCCTGATACCCACGAATGCGCTCTGTGGTCGCACTACGCTCGCTTAACAGAATCACTGGCAACAAACGATATTGAGGCAATTTACGAATACTTTTAATCAATTCATAGCCATCTTTATGAGGCATTTTGATATCAGAAATTAGCAGATGAGGATGGTATTTTCCTACCATTGATAGAGCTTGTTGACCATTCTCTGCGACAATAACCGAATATCCATTTAATTCTAAATGATCCCTAACAAACAAGCGAATTGCTGGATCGTCTTCAGCAACCAAAATTAATAAAGACATTGGCTTTAAGCGTTATTTTCTGCCTATTTATTTTTATTTTATCTTTTATTTCCTTGCATATTAATATTATCTTTAGATTTGACTCTAAGGAAAATTTTTGTCTTATGTCAAGAGTCTATTATTTATTTAAACCAGTAGGAAAGGGAAAGAAAAACCACAATGACAGTGATAGTTCTTGGAGTAAGTATTAGATAAACCTACTAAATATTTCCCTGTCCTACATTGATGGATGTTTTTCAGGCTTATTTACTGCCAAGAAACCCTAATCGTATCTGGCTTGCCAATATTGCCCTGAACCACAATACCGCGCTCGTTGGCGTAGAGGTGTCGCACAATTTGGTAAATGGTTTCTATCTCATTGTTTACCTTAGCTCGATCTGCCAATTCTGCCAGAGATATGGGATAAGAAGTTTCTCTTAAAGTATTCACTACCTTTTTTTGAATCTCTAGAACTGAAGCTGCTGCTTTTTTCCCTGCTTCTACCCCTGGCTGGTGATAAGCGTTGATATTAACTAAAGACGCATAAATGCTAACTCCTCGTTCATAAAGAGCAATCAAAGCACCTACTATACGCTCATTAACCTTAGGAATGGTAATCGTAATAGAATCTCGCTGTTTATCATTTAGTGCAGTACGAGTGCCTAATAAAAATCCTTTGAGGTAGTCACCAGAAGTTGTGTCAGGCTCAATTTCCACATATTCCCCTGTTCGATCCTCTAGTACTTCAATAAAGGTCAAAAAGAAATTATTAACCCCTTCTCTTAACTGTTGGACGTAGGCGTGTTGATCCGTAGAGCCTTTATTACCATAAACAGCAATACCCTGACTAACCACATTACCATCGAGATCTTTTTCCTTGCCCAAAGATTCCATAATCAGCTGCTGGAGATAACGACTAAACAGCAACAGACTATCTTTGTAGGGTAAAATTACCATATCCTTTTCGCCTCTACCATGTCCTGCACAATACCAAGCCATTGCCAGGAGTGCAGCAGGATTCTCTTTAAGACTATGCTTGCGAGTTAAGGCATCCATCGCTTTTGCGCCTTCGAGCATTGCCTTGATGTCTATTCCCTGAAGTGCAGCAGCCACTAATCCTACAGGAGATAATTCGGAAGTGCGTCCTCCAACCCAATCTCGCATCGGAAAAATAGCCAGCCAGCCTTCTCGTTCAGCGATCGCCTCTAACTTACTGCTTTTCCCTGTGATGGCAAAGGCATGAGACGCAAAATCTAGATGATGATCCTGATATACTTTTTTGACCTCTAGCATTCCGTTACGAGTTTCTGGCGTACCACCCGACTTAGAAATAACCGAGACGAGAGTTGTTGCCAAGCGATCGCCAATCCTGGCAATAATTTTATCAATCCCCGCCGGGTCAGTATTATCAATAAAATGAATTTTGAGAGGAGGTTGGTTAGGTGCTAAAGCCTGAGCCACAAATTGAGGACCCAAAGCCGATCCACCAATCCCAATCGAGAGAATATCAGTAAACTTGCTACCATTGGGAGGATGAATTTCGCCACTATGTATTTTTTGCTGAAAGTCAATTACGCTGTTGTTAGTGTCGATAATATCCTGTCTGAGTTCGGCAGTTGGAGCAAGATCGGGATCGCGCAGCCAGTAATGACCTACCATGCGATTTTCATCGGGATTGGCGATCGCTCCAGCTTCCAAAGCTTCAATATCTTTAAATGCTTTGTCAAATTTTGGTTTTAGCTGTTCTATCTGAGCATCACTAAAGCTGATACGACTAATATCTAAGTAAATTCCTAAATCTTCGGTGTAATAAAGCCAGTCTTGATAGCGTTGCCAAAGTGTAAGATTGTCCATAAGTTTTTTATGTCAGCGCGAATTCTACCTGTAAGTGTAGTAGAACCCTCTGCGCTTTAAACCGCGTTTTAGATTTTCTCTATGTCAGTCGATCTGAGTTTGAGTTGAGATGATCGAATAGTTGGACTTGAATTCCCATGAGTTTCTTATAAGTTTTGATTGCTGGTGGTAAACCATTCTTCAATTCCTTGGGCTAAAGTTTCTGCTAGCTTTTGTTGTTCTTGTTCATTAGTAATCCATTCAAACTCTTCAGGATTAATCATAAACCCCAACTCTAATAAAATAGACGGTGCAGTATGGGGACGAGTTAAAGCTAAATTATTCCAAAAAATACCTGCGTCAGGACGATCTAGCTTTGACACTAAATAGTTGTGTAAAAACATTGCGGGTGCATGAGCCTGAGTATTGTACCAAAAAGTACTTATTCCTTGAGTGTTTTCAGCATCTCCACTATCTGGTAAAGCATTATAGTGAATCGAAATAGCTAAATCTGGCTCAATTTTGTCGATCATTGTCACTCTTTTTTCAAGAGACACATCTATATCTTCTTCTCTAGTTAAATAGACTTTTGCTCCTAATTCGGTTAATTCTGCTTTGACCAATTTTGAGATTAGTAAATTAATCTCTTTTTCAGGATACCCAGTTGGTCCTTTTGAGCCTGATTCTTCACCCCCATGTCCAGGATCTAACAGTATTTTGACGTTACTCAAAGGTCGATCTTCATTAAGATTATCAAATTCAATCAAATCATTTTCCGACGCAGCGTTAGTAAGCGACCATATATTAGGAGGATGGCGCAGAGAAAAAATTAAATTGGTATTTTCATAGCGCAAATTGTAGCCCCACTGTTGTTGATGATGAAGTTCAAAAGTATAGTCAATCTGGGTTGATGACACTTGTTGCCAATCAAGACGTTTAATCATGGGATCGGTATCTAAACGAATGATATCAGTTTGAGCTGTGGTGTTATGCAGAGTCAAAGTAATACTATCGTCTTTTTGTTTTACCTCTACAGGCACAGGCATCTGTAGGGGAAAGATAATCTCCGTAGCCGATTCTAGTTGTCTAGAAGCAATTCCCCGAATTATGGACTGAGGCGGAATATTGTCTAGTAACGGTTTAGTTTCTTCTATTTTAATCCATGCACCGTAATCAAGCCTAAACCAGTCACCCTCTTTTCCTGTAACTCTAGCTTTTGTACCTTTGGGTAGAGGAGTTAAACGAGAATGATCGGTACTTGCTCCCGTCCTCGCTACCCCTTCATCAGCAATAACTTCCACTACTTGAATATCTTTAGGTGAGAGAATTTCAATTTCTCCTGTTCCTACTTTAGTTATGGTTTGATTATCTTGTTCTAGCTCAAAAATAGGCTTGCCATAGTTAAGAGGAAGATCGAGTGTAGTGCATCCTTGATACTGACCTTTAATTATCTGGCGATCGCCTATAGCTTCTGATGTTAGCACCGCAGAATTGGGAGGTAGTTCAACAGATTTTACTAAAGGCAAAAGTAAAATCTCATTTTTACCTATGCGCGCTGAAACTTTAGCATTTGGGCGAGCTACCGCGCCAAAGCAGAGTGGTTCGTTAGGTAAACGAGCAATATCTACGGCTGGGGTTAAGGAATCTGGCGCAAAAACCAATCTATCAGGAACTTCTGGCTGATTAATAATCCGAGTAACCTTAACTTTTCGTACTCGATCCTGGTGACGGATTACAAAAATATTTTCTCCCATTTTTAAAGCAAGACTAGGAGCAAAATGCCCTGAAGTGCTGCGATTTTTGATCGGCTTGCCGTTGATTAAAACTGGCTCTTGAGGCGATGCCGTACCGATAAAAAAAATTTTCTCGGCGACAGTTTGGTGTTCTGAAGGTGGATAAACAATTAATAAAGGCGACTGCGTTTGTGCAGATAAGGAGGTTGCCATCATCCCACCTACTAGCAAAATACTAGCTAAAGCTGCCAGACCGAGAAATTTCATATGTTTACTTAAAAATCAGATTATTTCCATCCTGAGCGATCCATAATTTTAACCGCAGCAGCATTATTTTTACCGTAAGCAGAAACGTTAGTAGTATCGTTTTTGAATTCGCCAAAACTTTCTACCACAGGGTTTAAAGGAGTGCCTTCGACCACAGGATATTCGTTATTCCCTAAAGCAAAAAATTCTTGGGCTTCAGGACTAGCAAGATATTCTAAAAATGCGATCGCATTCTCTTTGTTAGGAGCATTTTTGAGTAAACCTGCGCCACTAATGTTAACGTGCGCTCCTCGATCTTCTTGGTTAGGGAAAAAGATGCCAACTTGTTCAAATACTTCAGGATTGTCTTCGTATCTGGCAAGATAATAAGTGTTGGCTAAGGTAAGGTCTGCTACTCCTGCTGCAACATCTTCAATTTGAGAAGTGTCGTTACCTTGAGGAGAACGGGCAAAATTACTTACTAAACCATTTATCCACTCTGCTGTTGCCTCCTCTCCTTTTTCCTCAATCATTCCTGCTACTAAAGATTGATTGTAGATATTGTCCGAAGAACGAATAATGAACTTTCCCTTCCATTTTGGATCGGCTAAATCTTCATAAGTAGAAAGCTGACTCGGATCTACCTTGTCTTTGTTATAAACAATTACCCGCGCTCGTTTACTGTAACCAAACCAAAGGTTATTCGGATCTTGCAAATTAGTAGGTATTTTTTCTTCTAATATTGTCGACTCTACAGGAGCAAAAATTCCTGCTTGAGCAGCACGCCATAAACGTCCTGCATCTACGGTTATCAAAATGTCTGCGGGGCTATTCGTACCTTCACTTCTAATTCTTTCGATTAACTCATCATCCTTTCCTTCAATTAAGTTGACTTTAATCCCTGTTTGTTCGGTAAAACCGTCATAAAGCTGTTCGTCAGTATTGTAATGGCGAGAAGAATAAATATTTACCTGTCCGCTTTGGGTAGCTGCTTCGGATGGCTGCTCTTCTTGAGATTGATTTCCTGGTGTTTGATTACAGGCAACAATTAAGGCTGCGGTGCTGATACTAAGAAAAAAACGTCGGGAAAATTTACTTATCTGATTAGTCATAAAAATTTCTGGCAACTATACCATTAAAAATATTTAAGAATTTCCATCATACAGTTTTTGCTATTAATTCTTAATAAGCTTGTTTATTGCTTTGATAGTTAATCGAAATTAAATAATTTTGACTGGGTGAAAAACAAGAATTAATAGAACTGAATTAAATGATTAAGTCTTTTTAACTGGCTTTTTGCAAAGGAAAGCCCAAACTTTCTCTCTGTTCCAAATAAAGTTGTGCAACTTGCCGTGCCATGCTGCGAATTCTTCCTATATAACGCGTCCTTTCTGTAACGGCAATCACACCTCTGGCATCTAACAGATTAAAACTATGGGAGCACTTGAGAACATAGTCTAAACTGGGAACTACCAAACCACGCTCAATTAACTGTTTAGCTTCTTGCTCATATAAACTAAATAAATTAAACAACAAATCAGGGTCAGATGCTTCAAAATTGTAGGTACATTGCTCAATTTCAGCCTGCAAGAAAATATCTCCATAGTTGAGGCGATCGTTCCATTTGATTTGCATAATCGTATCCACGTCTTGAAGATACATCGTCAATCTTTCTAAACCATAAGTAATTTCAATGGGGACAGGACAACAATTAATACCCCCACATTGTTGAAAATAGGTAAATTGGGAGATTTCCATTCCATCTAACCAGACTTCCCACCCTACACCCCAAGCACCTAATGTAGGAGACTCCCAATTATCTTCAACAAAACGAATATCATGAGCTTCTGGATGAATACCCAAAACCTTCAATGAATCCAAATAAACCTCTTGAATATTGTCGAGCGAAGGCTTAATTACAACCTGATATTGGAAATAGTGCTGATTTCGATTGGGATTTTCTCCATATCTGCCATCAGTCGGTCTTCTGCAAGGTTCTATATAAGCAACTGACCAAGGTTCTGAACCGATTGCTCGCAAAAAAGTATGATGATTCATTGTAGCTGCACCTTTTTCCGTATCATAAGGTTGAGCAATTAAACAACCGCGATCGCTCCAAAAACTATTCAAAGCAGCGATGACTTGTTGAAAGGATAAAGACATAAAAAACATCTAAATTAAATATCTGTCCAAACACCATACCATGATTAGCTTTGAGAAAAAATATCTACCTAGATTCCCAAATAATTTGGCCAAAGGGTTGACAAGGATAAATATATTCCCTATATTGGTAAATGCGCGGTTGAGAGGTAACCCCGAACAACAAGCGGACAGAACCTAGACAATACAATAGTTTGACGG
>DATNPK010000013.1 GCA_036703275.1 Coleofasciculaceae cyanobacterium
TTTGCTGCCCGATCTAAAACAAGAGCATGAATGGTTGAGAAGCGAAGTTTATTCTCAATCATTGCAGCAGACATCACTCAATTTGTCTCGTGCTTTTATTAACTTCTTTGAAAAACGAGCTGGGTTTCCTAGATACAAATCAAAACACGGTAAGCAGTCTGTTGGTTTTCCTCAGTCAGTAAAAATTGTCGATCACGGATACCGCTTCGCATAATGGAGACTGGATCAAGTTACCTAAGATTGGATTAGTCAAGGCTGTATTTGATCGTCGCTATGTTGGCAAAATCAAGACAGTTACCGTCACCAAAGATAGTTCAGACAAATATTTTGCTTCGGTTGTTTATGAATTAGAAGCTTGTTTTATATCTGGTAACGGTGACAAGATAATCGGCTTAGATTTAGGAATCCTTGATTTTTGCATAGCTCATGATGGAAGTAAGACTAGTAAATATGCTAATCCTAGACACTTCAAGAAGCATGAGAAAAATCTGGCTCGTAAACAACAGAAATTAGCTAGAAAACAAAAGGATAGTAAAACCAGACAAAAAGCTAAAAAATTAGTAGCTAAGGTTCATGCGCGTATCAGTAATGCCCGTCAGGATTTCTTGCATAAGCTAAGTAGAAAACTGACCCAGATAAGCAAAGTCGTTGTGGTAGAAAACCTCAGCGTAAAAGGCATGGTGCGCAACCATAAATTAGCGCAGCGCGTACGCGCTGCGCGTCGTCTTAACGACGACTGGGGAAGCTTTGCTTCCCGCGCAATATCTGATGTTGGATGGGGGATGTTTGTAAATTTTCTGAGTTACAAACTAGAGCGTGAAGATAAACGTCTAGTTGAGATTGACAGATTTTTTCCTAGCTCCCATATCTGCCCTGATTGTCTAACTCCAACTCCTAAAATGGATTTGAGTATTAGAGAATGGATTTGCTTGAACACTTCATGTGGCAAAATCCATGATCGTGATGAAGCCGCAAGCCGAAATATCAGGGCAGAAGGTATCAGAATTATAAAGACGGATGGAACAGCTGTCTCTGCTAGTGGAGGGAGTGTAAGACAAGACCGAGGACGAAAGACTAAGGTAATGCAGCACCCAGCGAAGCTAGAAACTCATGTCTTATCAAAGATTTAGTGTGAGTAGTTCATGAAAGGACTTAGGTTAGATCTTAAAGCGCAATAACTACGGCAAAATTAAGCTAGAAATCGAATCAAAAACCTAAATATAGAAAACCGCCCGAAAAATTTTCGAGCGGAGTGTGGTGTGAGGAGTGAACGGAAACTTTTGTCTCCGCCCTCTTTATTCTAAAATAGAACTTTAAAATTGCCAGAATTTTCTTTGGTGGTAAACCGAAACTTGGGATTTTTGTAGAGATTAGTTACAAAATAATATTTGAGCAAAAGGTATGCAGAATAAAATTGAACGTTTAGAATAACCTGGTTGAATCGATCGCAATGTGTTAAAAAAATATTTATGATAAAAATGTTATCTAGAACCAAGATTGGTTCTGAAGGAAAAGCCGTTCTGCTCTCGGCGATCGCTTTTTTTATCTTGACTCTAGGTTTAACTCTGCACCGTCATTTTACTTTTTACTCATCTTACGATCAAGGAATTTTCAATCAGGTTTTTTGGAACGGTATTCACGGTAATTGGTTTCAAAGTACTCTTTCTTCGCAACTCTCAACTAATGTAATTCACGCTGGAGAAGTTCCTTATGTTGGCTATCATCGTCTAGGACAACATTTTACTCCTGCGTTGTTGCTCTGGTTGCCAATTTATTATTTGTTTCCTTATCCTGCTACTTTAACTGTCTTACAGGTAACTTTTGTCACCGCGGCAGGACTTGTGCTTTATCGTTTAGCCAGACAATATTTAGATAGCGCGATCGCAACTCTAATTACTATTAGTTTTTATGGTGCTAATGCCATAGTCGGTCCTACTCTCGGGAATTTTCACGATATCTCGCAAATTCCTTTATTCGTCTTTAGTTTGTTGCTGGCGATGGAAAAACGCTGCTGGTGGCTATTTACTATCTTAGCTATCTGTGTTTTGGCAGTTCGAGAAGATAGTGGTATTACCTTATTTGGCATTGGCGTTTATTTGGTTTTAAGCCGTAGATATCCCCGCTTAGGTCTTGCAGTATGTTTTGGTAGTTTGTTGTATGTTCTAGCCCTAACTAATGTAGTTATGCCGCTGTTTTCTGACGACATTTCCAAACGGTTTATGTTAGAAAACTTTGGACAATATACCGAAGGAGATCAGGCTTCTACTCTAGAAATTATTGCCAAAATGGTTACTAGTCCCAGACTGCTGCTAAGAGAAATATTTACACCTTTTGCTGACACTTTTAAGTATTTACTAGGGCAGTGGCTACCTTTAGCATTTATTCCTGTAGTTGCCCCTGGTGCTTGGATCATCTCTATTTTTCCGCTCTTAAAATTATTTCTCAGCCAGGGAGATTTAGTCTTGAGCATTTCCATTCGCTACGCCATGAGCGTTACCCCTGGATTGTTCTATGGTTCAATTTTATGGTGGGCAGGACAGGGTTTGAGGAAATTCGACCAGGCGATCGCACTTTGTCAACCACGCAAGCTGCGTCCTAAGTTTCGGCGTTTCTGGATTTTTTGTATTTGTTTGTCAATTTTTTTCACGATCACCTCAAATCCGAGTGATACTCTATACTTTCTAATTCCCACTGCAATTAAACCCTTAGTTTATGTTTCTGCTCCCGAACAGTGGCAACATACTGAGAAAATTCAAGCTTTATTGGCTAAAATACCAGATAATGCCAGCGTTTCTGCTACTACCTTTATCATTCCCCATCTTTCTGGCCGCAGAGAAATAATTCGTCTACCAGGATTACAGATAAAAAATGATCGCCAAGAAATACATCAGGTAGATTATATTATTGCTGACCTTTGGCACAACGAACGCTATCAGGCTGTCTTAACTGATTTGCGCAACAATCTGAAGATCGTTGCTGAATCAATCGCTCTAGCTTTAAAAGAAGGTCATTATGGGATGATCGAGTTTGATGAGGGCATAGTTTTATTACACAAAGGCGTAGAATCAAATCCTGAAGCATTAAATCAATGGCAAATTTATTTTGAGCAGGTTCAATCTTTAGTTGATTAAAGGAATTGTAAAAAGCTAATAGCTTTTCAAGATGCGATCGCCATCGGTTTTCCCGTAACATAACCCTGAACGTAGTCGATGCTAATTTTACTAATATGTTCGAGAATTTGGTCGTTCTCCACAAATTCAGCGATGGTTTTAATTCCCATTAAATGGGCTATTTCGTTAATTGAGTTAACAATTGCGCGATCGCATTCCTCATTAAGTATTGCCTTAACTAAGTTGCCATCAATCTTGAGAAAATCGATCGGTAAAGTTTTTAGATAAGAAAAAGAAGACAGTCCACTGCCAAAGTCATCTAGAGCAAACTTTACGCCCAAATTTTTCAGAGCGAAAATAAATTTTTGAGCATTGCTAATCTGAGCAATTGCTGCCGTCTCACTAATTTCAAAGCACAGACAGTCCCCAGGAACTTCTGACTTGAGGATTAGATCGATAGCAAAGTTGGTAAATCTTTCATCGTTAAGACTCGCCCCAGACAGATTGATTGAAACTAAATCTTGTCCAGCCGCAAAATACTTACCGTATGAGTTTAGGGTAGCTTCTAGAACCCAGCGATCCAGTCTGGTAATTACGCCATAACGTTCTGCTACAGGAATAAATTCTTCTGGAGTAATTAAGTTGCCCGCACGATCTTTAAGACGTAGCAGCAGTTCATAATGCCGACGTTGCTTACCATCATCGACCAGCGGTTTAATTAACTGTTTAACTAAATAAAAGCGATTCTCTTGAATAGCTTGAGATACGTTAGCAATATGTCCCATGTAGGTTTGCTGCAAATCAAGCTCTCGATCATTGTTCTCGAAAATATAAACCCGACCTCGACCTAAATTTTTGGCCTGATAGCAAGCTAAATCCGCACGGCTTAATAATTCGGCAGCATCAGTAGAATTATCCTGGATGCTCACCATGCCAATGCTAACTCCTACATCAAATTCAACGGTTTTCCAGGTGAGACGATAGTTATTGATCGCTCTAATTAATTGTTCACACACCTGTTCAGCTTCGGCGATCAAACATCCTTCCAGTAACAAGCCAAACTCATCTCCTCCTAATCTACCTAAAGTATCTTCCTTACGAATCAAACTTTGTAACAGCTTTGCCAATTCTGACAAAAGACGATCGCCGACTTGGTGTCCTGCTGTATCATTAACAATTTTGAAGCGATCGAGGTCTACATAGCAGAGAACTGATTCTGTGTGATACTTTTGCGCTTTTTGGACAGAATATTTCAGCTTTTCGTTAAATTCGCGACGATTTAATAGACCTGTCAGGTCATCATATGTTGCTTGATAGGCAATCTTTTTATAAAGATTTTGTTCGGCGGTAATCTCTTGCTTTACGCCGCGATAGCCCAAGAAATTGTTTTTGCTGTCAAACAAAGGTTTACCATTAATTTTAAAGATTCTAATTCCATCATTTTTATCCTGAAAACTAAAAGTAAAGTTTTTAAATGGTTCTCTGGCTTTGGTAATACGTTCAAATAGTTTCCAATCAACATCCAGTTGAGAATTGTTTTGATGTAGCAGAGGAGGATAGCTGCCCTTCATTTGTGAAGGTCTTAAACCACACAAATCTCCAACATCGCCAGATATATACGAGTATCTCAGTTGCTCATCTAGCTCCCAAAAAACGTTCGCTCCTGCTTTGGCTAAATCCTTGTATCTCTGTTCATTCTCTTGCAGAATTTTATTCGCCAGCTCATGCTTTCTGCCTTTTTCAATCAGCAGTATAATTGCTAACAAACTGGAAAGCAAAATAAAGCCAACCAGAAAAATAAGCATTCTGTATTTAAGATAAGCTGGTGGCTCTAGATAAAGCAATTGGCTATGCTCTGGTAATAAATCAAGCTTAATGTTGTATTTTAGCAACTGCCGATAGTCAAATACCCAGCGATTCTTGCCTGTCAAGATCGGACCAACCTCATCAGGTTTGGCCCCGCTTAAAATTTTGTTTGCCAGCTCGACTGCTTGCCAGGCATGATAGTCGGAATCAAAAATTTTTCCACCTACTGCGCCTCTACCTAAGCGAACAGCATCATTCGTATATATAGGATTAGGAATTTGTGACTGCAAGATTTGCGTATCTAGCCTGGGATCGATTAAGGTTTTTGAGGAACTATCTGTTAGCAGTTGACCCAAAATTAGAACAGGTACATTATTAGGATATTTACCCAATCGGGCGACTATTTCTTGAGGAACTAGATCGTAAATTACTTTTATTTTTAGCGATTTGTTAGCAATCTTTTTAACTGCTTCAATCTGCGCTAATTCAGCTTGACTCATCTGGGTCGTGTTATCGATGATAATGATGGTATCTGTCCAAGTCTGTCGTGTTGCTTCTAGAACCGTTTCTACCACAGAATGGTTTTCCATTACCCCTGTTAGCCAAGGTGTATCAAATAACTCTTGCCGTAAATTGTCAATCCCGAGAAACACGACGGGAATGTTAGGAAAAAACTTTTCCTGCTTACGTAACATCAACTGCAAGCTGGGATCGTCTATAACCATCAGTAAACTGATTGGGATACGCTGATACTTTTTATTGATATAGTCAATAAATTCTTGTCCGTGTTCTAACTGGGGATGACGTTTGCTATCGAGAAATTCATGATACACATTGCTGCGATCGTCTATTTCCGTAAATCCCTGTTCGATACCTTCATGTTGTTGCTTTACCGAAGATAATTCTGAATGATAGGAATGAATTACCAAAATATTGTCTTCAGCGTTAATTTTCGTTACGCTGAGATTAAGCCCAAGCAGGCTATAAATCAGGATACCGCCAGATCTTCTAGAGCAATAATTAAATATGCCTACGATACTCTTCAGCAATCCGCGACTATATGACATCGATTATAAGTAAATCGGTTGAATGTTTACAAAATACCGAAATGTAGCGAAATATTCCAACAAAATAATATTAAATAATTAGACTAATGGTCAAAAGCGAAATTGACCAAGGTTAAAGGTAATTTGACTCTTTTAGGGGTTTACTGGATTAATCATGGGTTTTTACTGCGCTAGTAGTAGATACGGTTTAGCCGTCTAGTGCATAAGCATCCTTCGCTTTGCCCAAAGCGAAAGAAAGAGAATGATGCAGATTTTTTCCTGATTGAGTCACAAAAACAATCAATGCAACTAAAGCCAAAATTGCTGCCAAAAAGAATATGCCTCGGTAGCCTCCTAGTATAAAAGAAAGAGAACCAAGGATTAAACCACCTAGAGCAATACCGACATCAAAACCTCCCATACACAAAGCAAAAACTTTGCCTCTTTCGTTGGAGTATGAACGGTCAGAAATCAGCGCCAGAGTTAGTGGAATCAGTATGCCAGCACCAGTACCCTCGGCGATCGCCGAAAAGAGAAACATAGTAGGAGTACTAGCTTGAGTTAACAATACCATCGAGATGATATAGCAAATCAGCGCACCACTGATAAACAAACCACGGCCATAGCGATCGCTTGCCTGTCCGACAAATAGACGGACGGAAAAAGAAGCGATCGCCACTGCGGTATAAAATAAACCAACGTTAAAATTGAGCTGCAACTCGGTGATGAACAAAGGGAGGAAAGCCACCAGCGTGCCAAAAACCAAACCGATTAACAGCAAGATAATAGTTGGCACAATTAAGCCTGGATCTTTAGTTAGCTGCCAAAAATCGCGACGAATTACACCCGATGCTGCTTGAGCTATGGTTGCTGGTAAAGATGTTTCTTTAATCTGATTAGACAGGGCAAAAGCCAGACCACCGCAAATCGCTGAAATTGCAAACAAAACCTCATAACCCGTACCTTCAGGAATATACTGTTTACCACTATATTGCAAAAATCCGCCCAAAGCAGGGCCAACAGACATCCCTGTTGGTACGGCTAGGTTCATATAGCCAATCAAAGTCCCCCGATGCTGAATCGGTGCTAAATCTATGACCAAGGCACTATAGCCAATAGTAAAAGCAGCAATACTAATGCCATGAAAAGCTCTAATCAATCCTAAACCTAAAATTGAATGAACCGATAAATAAAATATGGGCGCGATCGCTGCTACTAGTGTACCAATGAGAATGACTATTTTTCGACTGCGGAGATCGGCTACTTTGCCTAACCAAGTTCGAGAAGCGATTAATCCAATCGCGAAGCAACTCATGACTATGCCTACCTGTTGCGTATTACCTCCCATAGCCTGAATGTAGGTTGGTAGAGTGGGTAATAATAAAGTTATGCTTATCCAAAAGAGCAATCCTGCGGCAAACAGGTTGATTAGCTTTTGTTTTGTTGTTGATTCGAGAACTTTCCAAACTTCCACAAATATTTTAAAGAGAAAAACTACTAGTTTAGTTAATCTAACTTAATACAAGGGAAATAGAGATCGTATTTGTCTAATGTATAGAGATTTGAGAGACAATTTTAAAACTCTATAGATTAAATAAAGACGCGATTTCGCGCTTTGCGTACCCTTCGGCTCGCTTGTGTACTTAATCCAGCCAAAATAACTCTAAAAAGTGGGCAGATATTCAACTTGTTATTAGAATTGAGAAGACTATTTTTACGATTGAATTAATATTGCCAACTAGTAATTAATTATTACAATCTATTCAAGACACTATGAATAAATTATCTAATACAAACTTAAAACAAGGTCTAGGATTTTTTACAGCAGCGATTGATGCTGCTTTGATCTATGGCTTTAGTCAAGATATGTCTGATATAAAGTTATTTATACTCAAGCTATTATTAACTATTTTTATTAGTGCAGGAATTTGGTTAATAATTTGTTTTATAATTGACAAAATTGAAACTTCTGCTTAGTCAGCAATTATTACTTGAACGATAAAATTTATTTATCCTAGCGATCCGTTTTGTTTTCTATAGATTTGCAAGCGATCGCTTTATTTTTGACTCAAAAGTTAGTAGTTGCTCAAAATAAAATTGCCAGATTATTGTTAATGCTACCCTCTCAAAATTAGCGAGCAGATAGGGATAGTTCATTTTACTGTCGAATAAAGCTGGACTACTTGGTAAAGTTAGGGCAGAAGCAAAAACAGAGGAGCAAAAAAGCTGAGAAGCTCACCGCTAAAATATGACAACTGCGATCGCTACTAAATTAAAATCGGTTATTGATTCCAATACCAAATTAGTCGAACTAAATAATGCTGATGTCTATTGGCAAACCAAAATCAATCAGGCAAGAGTAAAAGTTAATCAGCCAATCTATTTATTATTTCCTCAGACAATAGAGGCTTTAGCAAAAATAGTCAACCAGGCATCTCAACAGCAATGGCGAATCTTAATCTGTGGTAATGGCAGCAAATTAAACTGGGGCAAGTTAAGTCAAGATATTCAATTAGTAATTAGTCTGCAAAAATGCGATCGCCTGATTGAACACGCGGTAGGAGACTTGACGGTAACTGTCGAAGCAGGAATGAAGTTGAGCGATTTACAAGCTATATTGCGATCGCACAATCAGTTTTTACCAATCGATCCTAGTTATGCCGATGCTACTTTGGGGGGAATTGTTGCCACCGCCGATACAGGAAGTTGGCGACAGCGTTACGGTGGGGTGAGAGATTTATTATTGGGTTTGTCTTTTGTCCGCGCAGATGGAGCAATTGCCAAAGCAGGAGGCAGAGTAGTTAAAAACGTGGCGGGTTATGATTTGATGAAGTTATTTACGGGAGCTTATGGTACGTTAGGCATCATTACTCAACTAACCTTTCGTACCTATCCTTTGATTGCCACTTCCCAGACTCTTCTACTCACAGGAAAAGCCAATCAGACTGCTCAAATCAGCCAAACCATTCGCAATTCTGGTTTGACTCCTGTAGCAATAGATTTACTTTCGACTGGGGTAATTAAACAATTAGGCTTAAATGCAGAAACTGGCTTGATAGTAAGGTGGCAAACTATTGCTGAAAGTATCAAACAACAAATTGAACAGGTACAGGCGATCGCCAAGCAGCTAAATATAACCATTAATAATTATCAGGATCAAGCCGAAGCCGACTTGTGGCAAAGGTGCGCTGCCATAACTAATATTCCCAAGTCAGATACGGCAGTTACCTGCAAAATAGGCATTACTCCCACTGCCGCCGTAAATTTTCTACAATTAAAGCAGGTGATTGAGGGTAATGTTGCAATTAGAATTCATGCCAGTAGCGGTATTGGGCAACTACAGCTAGATGCAGATAATGCAGATAGTCAAACTATTTTAGCAATGCGATCGCATTGCCAACAAAACCACGGCTTTTTAAGTATTCTCGATGCACCAACAGCACTCAAACAAAAAGTCGATATCTGGGGTTATTCAGGCAACGCGCTCAAAACTATGCAAGCCATCAAAAACCAGTTCGATCCACAAAATATTTTAAATCCAAACCGCTTTTTAGTTTGATCGACAACTATAAAAAGCTAATAGCTATTAGCTATATAAACGATAATTTCTTAACAAAATACCGATCAATATAATGACTAACTTTGATGCCAAAAATCCTCCTCAACCAGCACTAATAGATGCTTGTGTTCACTGTGGTTTTTGTCTTTCTACTTGCCCCAGCTATCGAGTAATTGGCAAAGAAATGGATTCTCCTAGAGGCAGAATTTATTTGATGGATGCTATTAATCAAGGAGAGGCGACTATTGACACTACAACCTCTCAGCATTTTGATTCTTGTTTGGGTTGTTTGGCTTGTGTGACTACCTGTCCTTCGGGAGTGCAGTACGATCGGCTAATTGCCGCTACTCGCCCTCAGATCGAGAGAAATCAAACCCGCAATTTATCCGATAGATTGATTCGAGCTTTAATCTTTAATCTGT
The DNA here is from genome assembly GCA_036703275.1 of Coleofasciculaceae cyanobacterium. Classification (NCBI taxonomy): domain Bacteria; kingdom Bacillati; phylum Cyanobacteriota; class Cyanophyceae; order Coleofasciculales; family Coleofasciculaceae; species Coleofasciculaceae cyanobacterium. Next base: position 9,944 of record DATNPK010000013.1, read on the forward strand.
TTCCTTATCCCAATCGTTTACGCAATTTTTTGCCCCCTTTATGGCTATATCAAAAGTCAGGCTTACAAAAGCTGCTGCGTAATACAGGAATACTTAAGAAACTAGCCCCACGTCTGGCAGCGATGGAAGCAATATTACCGAAAATAACTGATAGTTCATGGCGCGATGATTTGCCCGATGTAATTCCTGCCCAAGGCGAAAAACGCTATCGAGTAGGATTGGTTTTGGGTTGTGTGCAGCGGTTATTCTTTTCTCCCGTCAATCAAGCTACGGCTAGAGTATTAGCTGCTAACGGTTGTGAGGTGGTAATTCCTAGCACTCAAGGCTGTTGTGCGGCTTTACCTGCCCACCAAGGACAAGAAGCCCAGGCACAAACCTTAGCTAAACAGATGATTGACAGCTTTATTGACGAAAATTTGGACGCGATCATTATCAATGCTGCTGGCTGTGGGCATACTCTTAAGGAATATGGTCATATTTTGGGCGATTGCCCTGAATACAGAGAAAAAGCGGAGCAGTTTGTCAGCAAAGTCAAAGATGTCCACGAATTTTTAGCCGAGATTGAGTTAACTGTCAAACTACATCCATTAACCTCAGGGGAATTGACTCTGGTTTATCAGGATGCCTGTCATTTATTACACGGACAGAAGATTAGCGCACAACCCCGTCAGCTACTAAGAAAAATTCCTGGAGTAAAACTACGTGAGCCTCTAGATGCCAGTTTATGCTGTGGTAGTGCGGGTATTTATAATATGTTGCAGCCAGAAACAGCCGATGAATTAGGTAGGCAGAAAGCTGATAATTTGATTAATACGGGAGCGAGTGTTATAGCCTCGCCTAATCCTGGGTGTTCTTTGCAAATTCAAAAGCATTTGGAATTAAAAGGTTCGCAAGTTAAATTGCTACATCCTTTGGAGTTATTGGATCATTCGATTCGGGGTGAGCAGATCTGAATTTTGTCAATTTGAAGAATTAATAAAGTCCCCTAAAGGATATGCCCGTGCATGATTTGCCCTAAAGGATTCACGGATAAACCGCACTCCGCCCTTCGGTCTCGAAGCTTATCATGCACGGACTAGCTTCGCGTCGCAAGTAATGAACGCACCCCATAGCAAATGGTTTTGGTCTGCGCTGTCTAGTCTTTAGCTGGATAAATAAGAATAGATATAGTTGTCGTATTTATCTTAGATTAATTTTCTCTAATTTGTCCTGTATTAAGTTCTGTCGCCAAAATTAATAACGCATTAAGAATTGACGCTGCTGCGGGAGAACCGCCTTTTCTACCTTCAATAGAAATTTGCGGAACGTTTAATTTGGCTAAAGCCTGTTTAGATTCAATTACAGAAACAAAGCCCACGGGAACACCGATCACTAATCCTGGTATGACTGAGGAGTTAGGCAGCTGCTGACACAGTGCTAAAAGTGCGGTGGGTGCATTACCTATTACATAAATAGCTTGGGGATATTGCGACCAACATTTTAGTAAACCTGTTTCGGTACGAGTTTTTCCTGATTCGGCAATTTTAGCCTGTTCAATTGCCGAAATGATTGGATTATTAAAAGTTTTGGCGACTAAATTACGAATTCCTTGTTTTACCATCGTTACATCAGTCACAATCGGCACTTTCTGTCGCAAAAGAGCGATCGCCGAATCGATTGCCCCAGGACTAAATCTTAACAAGTTGAGATATTCAAAATCTGCCGTGGCGTGAATTACCCGCCTGGCGATCGCATATTCTTGATGGTTAAGATTATGTTGTCCCACTTCGCGATCGATAATCGCAAAGCTTTGCTCGACGATAGGATGGTTTAATTTGTTGTTTGAGGAATTCAAGACTAAATTATTGACCAAATTTAACCACTGCCCAATCAGATTCACGGTTATATTGAATCATATCTTCAAACTTGCGTAACTGCGCCTCTTTAACGCTGAATTCTGGTAATTCGCTTTCTACAAGTCGGTCATTGATCTGCGACAGCACAATACAAAGGCGATCGCGATTTAAACTATTTGGGATATCTTTGAAATATCCCAAGGTAATATGAGCTGTTAAATCATATTGTTGCTCAATTCCTAAACCAATCAATCCCGCATTTTGATAAAGAGAGCGACGCAGCTTTACAGTTGACTCATAGCTGGTTTGATCTTTTGGTACTAAACAAGCCATAATCGCTCTCGGTTTGGTTACAAGTCCCCATAATTGCCATGCCAAAGGCTCATTATTAGATTCAGCTTGATACTGTTGAAAACTAGCTGCGACTTGCTGCTGCAATTCTCGGTCAAAATTGGGGTTAGCTACAACGGCTTGACGATAACTCTCATCCCAAATCAAGTCAGCCAAGGTGAAATGAAAGCTGGCTGGCGGCAAAGGAACAAAAAAATCTGCTCCCAACTGTTGAAACAATTGCTGTTGTAATGTTTCAACCTGGGGATAAAAATTATCGTTAGCTTTATCTTCTCCTGCAACGGGAGTAATGACACTGTAGCCTGGAAATGATACTGCTTTATCATCGACAAATTTAGGCGACTGCTGAATGCTTTGTAGCTGCATGGCACAAGCACTCGGTAGGGTTAACCTAGCAACTCGATTAATGTACTCTTGATATGATTCGTCCAATTCTTGCTTACCTCTAATTCAATTGGACTCAATCAATAACACTATACTTGTAATCAATTGAGTCTCTTATCTTTATTATTGTGCCGTTTATCTAATATAAACCCAAGTTTTAATCATATTTTAGTTGAACTTTAAAAGTTGCTAAATACAAAGCATCGCCACTTCTGGCGATGCTTTGTGAATATCTACTAATCAATCACCAATTAGATAATATTGAATTTGCGTAGACCTAAGTATAGACCTGAAGCAATTCCAGTATACAACCCAATAATTAATAAGAAAGCGATCGCTCCACTCATTTGAAGATCTCCCTAAAGATTTTTTAAGCATTAAATTTTGTCAACCATTTTACCGCGAAACATGGCGTGACTAAAAATTTCAACAATTATCTCTCCATTTGGCTAAGTTGCATTATGGTTGCTAGTTGCTACTGCCAAATTTGATTTTCGTAGTATGCCGTGTGTTTTAAATATATCATGATTGTGATCGCACTAAAAAGCCAAAAAACTGATTAAGCTCAGATATGATAACTAAACTAAAACAGCAAAAATGGATGATATTTTTCAGTACTAGGCAATTTTGGGAATAAAACAGACTGCTTCACCCGAAGCGACCAAAAAAGCTTACCGTAACATGGCAAAAGTTTAGCATCCAGACCGCTATGTAAATAATCCTACTCTCAAAGCCAAGGCTGAAGATGAAATTAAAAAAATCAATTCGCACGATCAAACTGTGGCAAGGCAATTCTCTGAAAAATATGAGTTAAATCGTAGATTACTAGTTGCTAAGCTACAAGTTTTGAAGTTATACCTGATATTAAGCTTTTGTAATTCAGCTTTCTGGTGTTGGCAATTTTCTTAAAAACAACTTTTTGGCTTCTACTTCATATACTGGCAATCGCTATATTTTAGTTAATCGGATTGATGAAAAATGAAATATATAGACCTGCAACGAAGATTAAAGCAATATCAAGTCGCAGGGTTAGTCACAGTTAAATTAAATTCTTCTCTATCAGTTTTAGAAGCAGAGTATCAACATTGCTTACAATTAGGATTGTCTCAAAGTGACTTAGAAAGATTGACTTCGATTAAAAATTATGAACATTTAGATCTTGTTTCTTGTCTAGAGATTCAGGCTAATCCTCAGAATTTTCCCCTACGGATTATTAAAGCCAAAGCTTATAACCTAGGACAAGTTGACAATCTCTCAAAATTAAAATTAGCTTTTCCGATTTTCAAAAATCAGCAATACGATTTCCGCACTAAAGTTTCTTGGTCACAATGCGCTTATTCTATCGACCATTTAACCAAAGATTCTCAGGAATTTACTAAATTTAAACAAAATATTAAAGCATTTATTGTTGCGATTAAACAGCAGCAATATCATCAGCTAACAGGAGAGACAGCTAGAGAAGAAGCCTATGATGATTTATCAAACTATATTAGCTGGTGGAAGGGAGCGCAGTGGGAATATACTCTAGCCACCCAAGCCTCTACCTTGGATTTGTTAAAACGGGCTTGGCTAGAACAACATTTGGCCCAACATGATTTAAGTCAGTTGCTTAAATATAGCCCCATTGATTAAACCGAATTGAGATATCAAATCAGCCAAGAGATAACTATTATGACCGCGATTAAACCTGCTAAACCACAAAATAGTCTACAGGCAATTATTCAAAGTTGGAAAGATCAAATTATCTGTTTCTCGCCTCAGGGAGATGGCTATAGTGCTTATTTAGTTGATTCTCGAGATGGTAGTCTAATTGATTATATTCGAGCTAGCTGCGACGAGTTACGCCATTTGGCAACTAATTACAATTCGCTATTAAGCAAAATAAAAGAGCAGTATTACGGATACTTAAAAGAGGCAGTTCTTAATACTATTAAATATGAGGCAACTAGGCGAGCCTTTAGAAAACAGCATGAATGGATACAAGAACGCTATAACAACTTAATTGAGCAACAAAAATTTAGTGCAGAACAACAGACGATAGAAATTGCCCAGTTTAAGCAAATTATTGAGGAACAGAAGCTGGAAATTGCCACGATCAAAAGTGAATGTCGCGATCGCTTAACAGCGATTCAGACAGAAGCTTTATTAAAACAAAAAGAAACAGAAATTGAACACAAAAATAGCGAGATAGCCAAATTAAATCAACAGCTTCAAGAATGCAATCGCACCATTAATCATCTTAAGTGTGAATTGAATAATGGTCTTCAGAAATTAAGGCTTAAATACAAGCAATTAATTACTCAGTTTATTCTCAGTCGTAATCAGAAACAGCAGATTGATCGCCAAAATAAAAGCTTACAGGCTTGTAAAAATATATTTATTAAAGCTCAAAAAAAGATTAACTTATTACAGTGCGAAAATAAACTTCTCCAGCAAAAAAATATTGAGCTTCAGAGTAAGGTAAAGCTGCTGCGGATTAGTTAGCTAGGACGATTAATAATAAATCTTCAGGGTAATTACCTGGAAGACTTGGAGACTTAGGGACTTCAAACTTCATACTTTAAGAAAACTTTTGACTTTTGACTTGTGAAGGTGGCGTTTTTTAAGTTTGACTGTTAAAACTGACGTGACAACTAGCAGTAATTTAACTGACTAAATGGTCTGACAAACTGATATTTATTTTTTTATTATTTTCGATTTTATTACCATCAACTATTTAGTAATTTAAAGCCACATGAGTATTGATACCCAGGAATTTACCTTACAAGAAGTTATTCAAAGTTGGAAAGATCGTATTGTCTGCCATCCTCCTCGCGGCGAAGGCGCAGAAGCCTATATTATTAACTCAAGCTCAGGCGATCGCCTCAAGTTTATTGAAGCTAACTGTGATAGTCTGCGACATAACTCTACTAACTACGACAGACTGTTAATTGAAATTAAAGGCAAACACAAAGGAATTTATAAAGAAGCGATTTTAAATACAATTAAATACGAAACTACCAGAAGAGCTTTCAAAGCTCAACATGATTGGATTCATCATAGTTATCAAGAACTAATTAAACAAGTTAAAACTAATAACTTCGATCGGCAAATGCTGATTAAAATTGAATGTTTGAATAAGATGGTTGCCATACGCGATCGCGAATTAAAAAAGCTTAAGTCTGAATGTCAAGGTGGTTTAAAAGAGCTACAGACAGCATATAAAAAATTGCTGCGTGAGTATACTAAAGAAGTCAAGCGTCGTCAGAAACTAGGTGCAAGCAATCAAAGCTTGGGGGCTTATAAAGGACACTTCCGTAGGGCGCAAAAAAAACTTGCTGTCTTAAAAACTGAAAACAAAGACTTGCAGAAGCAGGTTAACCTATTAGAATTTAAAGCTAGAAAAGCTAATTGTTAGATGTCGCTTGTTTGTTGTTTACAGGCAACTTAAGCCCAAGACTCTGGAAATAGGCTACGCCGACTACTGCTAAGAAAGAGACATAAGCAATAATTTGTCCTAAATATAAAGTTTGTCGGTAGCCGAAAAGAGCCTTGAGGACAATACCAGGAAATTCTCGATCGGGTAATAAACTTGAACCATCCCACACTCTTGTACCAAGAATACAAGACTCGCTACTCCAGCACCAGCTATTAGCCGATAGCTGAGACAATAAAGCCAGTGCAGCATCAAAATGTTTCAGCGCACCCATTACCAAACCGCCAACAATTAACAATAAAAATATACCCATTACTTGAAAAAAGAGACGAATATTAATTCGTACTCCCAGCGAAAACAAGGCAATTCCCATAATAGTAGCGAGAGTTAAACCCGCTACTGCACCAGCGGCGGGAAGAGTCCAATCCTGCTGAAATTTTGCCAGGATAAATAAGACAGTTTCAAAGCCTTCTCGCACTACAGCAATAAAAATAAGCACAAATACCGCCTTTCCCGCATTATCATTAAGCAACGCCGAGCTAATTGCCCCCTCAACCTCTCCTTTAATTGATTTTGCCTGTTTAGTCATCCAGAGCAACATCCAACTCAGCATAGCGATCGCCACCAGTCCAAAAATACCTTCTAAAAATTGTTTGACTACAGGTGCATATATGCCTCCAGCAGTTTCTACTCCAGCGATCGCACCAGTCAAGAGAAAGCCAATGGCGACACTAGCGATAATTCCGCTCAAAATCCCTAGATAAACCCAGCGATACAGTTGTGTTTGCCCTGCTTTTTTGAGACAAGCCATCACAATACCGACAACTAAAGCAGCTTCAAATCCTTCTCTTAGGGTGACAATAAAAGTTGGTAATGCAGCAGTAAAATCCATTTTTAAGTAAGAGGTGAGTTGTGTAGGAGCAAGACAATGCCTTGCTCTTACGCTAAATTATTTTATCAATTGATAATCAGATTCCAAAACCAGGTAACGGTAAAGAAAGCAATTGTAGCAAAACCTAAGATAATTAAGCCAAGTAGCAAAATTAAGCCAAAGATAAATAGACGATCCGAAAAGGTACGCGCACCGCGATCGCTTTTACTTAGTTCGGCAATATGAAGATGTTCTTCTAATAATTCCATATTTTTGATGTTAGCCTTCCAGCCAACATCAAACAAGTCTCCTACCACGGGAATAGTGCCTGCAAAGGAATCAATAATAATATTGCCGACCATTTTCCCTAAAATTTCGCGAGGCACACCCATTCTGGCAGCTTCAACCACAATGTATGCGGCTATTCCTCCAGTAATAGTATCACCACCTCCAGGAAGTAAACCCAAGATTGGATCTAGACCAAAGCGAATTTTGGTTCCAGGTATGGCTATAGCATTGTCTAGTAGCCGACTAATGCGACGCAGTTTACTTATTTTACTAACTTGTTTAGCGGGTACAGATGTTTTCATCAAGATGCAGCAACTAATATTTTCTTAGTTTAATAAACTTATGAGCCGTATTAATCGATTAACTGATAGAAAAATCGAATCAGTAGCAGCAAAATATTTTAAACGCCTAGATCCTGCATCGCCAGACGAATTTGTTCCATACGCCGACGGTTAACTCCTAAATCTGATTCTCCTACCCTTGAGGCGGATCTGACATGAATGACGTTTTCAGCTTCGGGAAAATAAAATTCGACATCATCGACAAATTTAAAAATACGACTGGTAGATTCACTATGGATATAGTTATCTGTTTGCTCGATAACTTTGGTGCGGGGTACAACAGAAAGCACTTTCAACAAAGTTTCTTGAGCAGCAGTGCGATCGCCTTTATAGGTAATTGGTTCAATCGTATGTTTTTCATCACCATTCTGGCTGACTACGCAGTTGGCAGAACTAGGACAAGCAGATAAGCGATCGTTATTCAAACCAATAGCTGCAAAAGCAGAGGTAGTAAAGATTAAACTTGTGGCGAGGGTAACAATAATAGCGATAGTAATTGAGATAATACGGGACACAATCAATTCACTTTTTTACTAAATACTCTCTTACTATAAATTGATTTTTAATATTTTTTAATATTTATTAAGCGACAAAAGCTGACGGCGGATCGCCAAAAATAGAGCAACAACAAATTAACCCATCTAAAATCAAAATGAGATAACATTCTATGGGAATTGTTACATTACAGAGTTTATGCCCACTGGCGAAATAATTGGATTAGGAAGATCGGGAATTGCTGCTGCAAGATTACTCAACAAAGACGGTTGGCAAGTTACCTTAGTCGATTCGGCAACAGAATCACAAATAGCATTAAGATCTGATGAGAAACTACGAGCATCACAACAACAGCTAAACCAAGAGGGAGTAATTGTAAAACTCAACAGCAGCCTCTTAGAAGCTGAAGCACCGGATTTAATTGTAGTTAGTCCTGGTGTACCTTGGGATATCAAAATATTAGCAACAGCTAGACAACAAAATATTGAGACTATTGGCGAGATTGAATTAGCGTGGCGTTATTTGAATCAAATTCCCTGGGTAGGTATTACAGGCACAAACGGTAAAACTACTACAACAGCTTTGATAGCAGCAATTTTTCAAGCTGCTGGTTTAAATGCTCCTGCCTGTGGCAATATTGGCAATGCTGCTTGTGAATTAGCCATCAAGAATTTCGCTGCATCTGGCGATCGCAGTTTTGATTGGATTATTGCTGAATTAAGCAGCTATCAAATTGAATCTTCAGTGAAATTAGCGCCACAAATTGGGATCTGGACCACTTTTACCCCAGATCACCTGAGTCGGCATCAAACTTTAGAAAACTATTATCAAATCAAAGCTTCTCTTCTACGTCGCTGCCAGCAGAAAATTATTAATGGAGACGATCGCTATTTGCAAACCGCAGGTTTAGAATTCGGCAAGGATGTTATCTGGACAAGTGTTCAAGGACAAAACAGCTTTAATGACGATCGCCTTGTCGAAGTCTACATCGAAGATGCCTCGATTGTGGCTTTTGGGGAACTTATTGCCCCCGTATCCTTGTTTAAGATGCCAGGAAAACATAATCTCCAGAATCTTTTGGTAGCCGTGGCAGCAGCCAAATTAGCGGGAATTGACAAGAAAGCGATCGCTCTTGCTATAGCTTCTTTCCCTGGAGTGGCACACCGCCTTGAATATATTTGTACTCATCAGGGAATTAAATTTATCAACGATAGCAAGGCGACTAACTACGATGCAGCAGAAGTAGGGTTAAACTCCGTCGAAGCGCCAGTAATTTTAATTGCAGGAGGAGAAGCTAAATCTGGAGATGATACTGCCTGGATCGATAGTATTAAAGCCAAAGCTGCGGTTGTTTTACTAATTGGTGAGGCAGCATCAGAGTTTGCTCAAAAATTGAGCGCTCGCGGTTTTGAGCGCTATCAAATCGTAGAAACCATGGAAAATGCCGTAAAGCAAAGTTTAAAACTAGCCCAGAATCAAGCAAAAGTAGTCTTACTTTCCCCAGCTTGCGCCAGTTTCGATCAATATCTCAGTTTTGAAGATCGGGGTCAGCATTTTCGACAGCTATGTTTAGCAATCAAGAATTAGGTAGCAATATAAGCAAGTTATAAGTAATGATTCAGGCTATAGAATAAATTAAAATATTTACTTATCTTTAATTTATTGTAGTAATTTCCCAGCTATTTTTAACTAGAGCAAATATCTGTAAAGGATTTGATTTGTATGTTTCATTTAGCAGCTTAAAGGTTCTGTCTTTAAGCTTTTTTTCATCGGTTAAATTGATTACAGCATTAACGCGCTCAAAGCGATCGCTCAACAATTGACACAAGCCAAATTGGGAATTATTTTCATTTCTATCGGTGAATAGTCTACAGGTTCACCATCGACTACTAAAATACCATGGTCAGTCAAAGGTTCTAGACGAAAAGCTCGCACTTTATAATATTCCAGGTGAGGTAGATCGAGATGTTGACCCTTACCGCAGCGCAACAGTGCTGTTAAAATTTCCCAACGGGATGTTCCTTGACGCATAATCAGCACATCCATTGCGCCATCATTGAGCTGGGCGTGAGGCGTGACGTTCATATCATGAGCGGCCCAAGCGGTATTCATCGCCCACAGGAAGATAAAATCAGCTTCAATGATCCGCCATTGTCCCTGTTGAGACGTTTGACCTGGAGTAAGCTTACACTCAGCATGAGGTATAAAAGAAAATTTACCTTTATAGGTACGTAGCGAACTAAGCAACATTAACGCATATAAATCAAATCTTAAAGCACCTAGAAACTTAAGTTTTTCCGACTCAATATCGACATCGCTAATCAGACCCCATGCCAAAGATAAAAAGCTGTAGTACTCTAGATTATTTTGTTTAACAGCAGCAATATCGAAAGTTTGTTGTCTCCCCTTAGCAATTAAAAAAGCAGCGTTTAAAGGATTGTAACTTTCTCCCGATTTTGACAATAAAGTTTTACACAAGCCGTTTCCCGTCCCGCTAGGAATTATACCCAAGGGTATTTTAATCGCCGTTTCGCGATCGCCACGACTCATCAAACCAGCGATCGCATCATGGATTGTGCCATCTCCGCCGACAATGACCAATCCGTCTGTATTTTGTAAATCTAATTCTTTCACTAGGTTTGTAGTATCGGCTGCGCTAACAGTTTGGTTAACGCTATAGCTGATCTTGCTTTGCTCAAACAGCCCACGTACCTGCTCAAATATTTGAGACGCTTGCCCTCGACCACTAACGGGATTGATAATAATCTGTAAATGACGAGATTTAACCACAGCATCGACTGGTTGACCCATCAAAGTATTATTAATTGCTCGATGCCATTGCGATCGCACTTCTAGATCGGGACAGGTAAAATAATATTCTCGCAGTACTCGCTTCTGTTTCCTGGTTATTAAACCAACTCGGATTTTGGGATAGGCGCATACCAATAAACCAGGAGGATGCTTCTGGTTTGAGTCAACTAATGAAGCTCCCACCACGTCGTTTAGCTCTAGCTGCTCCTGAATCCCTTGGTGCTGCCAAAATAAGGTATTTTTAGTCAGGATGCCCAACTCTTTTGCTGGTTGAGGATAAATAGCTAACTGATGCTCAAAAACGACGTGACTTTCCATTCAAGTTAACTTTAGATAAACAAGAGTTTAATTTCTTTAAAACTAAAGATTAACAAATAATTGTCATGAATAATCAGCACGTTCAAGCTGCACCGAAATAATTACTAATTATCTTCTGCTCCACCACATAAAAACACCAGTTACTAAAGCCATAAACGGCATAATACGCAGAGCTAACCAGCTAATGATACTTGTTTGTAATGTACTAAGATTGAGACGGCGATTAGTGGCTTCTCTAGGTCGAATTAAAAGAGTATCTCGATCTTCGCCAGTTAACCAACTTATAGAATTAAGTAAAATATCTCCATTTAATTGCTGTTCAAACCAGCCGTTAGTCGCAAAGGTGATGCTGCCGAAAACGACAATCCGCGAGGGTTGTGGTTGAGCGCGCTCAACCGCGATCGCCACATTTAAAGGTCCTGATATATCTTTACCCGAATCAAAGGTAACTTCTTCACCGCTGAGATCGCTTTCTGCCCAGGTTTGCCCGTCGGTAATTGCCAGAGGTGTACTTTCAATTCCTGCTTTTTCGACTATTTTTAACGGTCTAGCATCAGGAAACAAAGAAATACCGTTGCGAAAACTAGCCGTAACTGGGTGTTCGCCATAGTTGTTTACTATCGCCACCGCAGGACCAAAACCCATCACGCGACTTCCACCCTGACCGTCAACAATCAGGCGATTATCTAGTTCGATGCCCCAATTTTGCAAGATGGGGGTAATTCCGCTGTCCAGATTGGGAGACAGCAATAGTAGTAAATTGCCTCCAGTTTTTAAGTATTGCTGCAAAGTAGAGACTTCAGCGACCAAGAGTTTGCGAGTCGCACCAGCAATAATAATTAGATTGGCATTATCTGGTATTTTGCCACTGCTAGCCAGATTTAAAGTTTGAACCGTATTGCCCCGCTCCGTGAGGGTTTGAATCGCCTGGGCTAAACCACCCTCGACCAGATCGAGAGATGCTTCTCCATGTCCTTGCAAGAAGTAAATATTGGTGGGGCGATCGCGCTTTATTTTGACAATATGATTGGTTAGCTGTGTTTCTGTTATCGCTTCACCCAGCGCGGTATTAGCTGTATCTAATTTTTGTCTTTGATCGCCATACTGCAAATATATTTCTCCTAAAGACTGTACGCCATACTGCTGTGCTAATTCTATTTCTTGCTCTGGATTGATAAATTTAAACTGGAACAGGTCGCTATAGCGTCGATAATTGAGGAGTAGCTTTTCTAGCTCAAGGTTGGTACTACGGTCAAATACTAATACTTCCAGCGGCTGTTCTAATTTGGCAACTATTGCCTGAGACTGCTTTGACAGCGTGTAAATGCTATTTTCAGTCAAGTCCCAGCGTCGATCGTAATTAACTCCTAGCCAATTTACTAAACCAACTACGAGCAAAACCACCGCCGTCTTCGCGATCGCATTTGTTCCTTGTTTAGTCGAACGCAGTTGCCAAAACTGATATTTTCTGCCCCACAACCAGATGCCCAAAGCGAATAATATTATTCCTGAAACAAATAGTATTATCGAGGTTGCTGACCATTCACTCATACTTGCTAAGACTATTCCCGCAACACCCAAAGCAATACTCAAAAAAAATAGTACGATCGCGATCATGGCAAATTTAATAACTCGCTCTAGAGCTTATTGACGATTGAGGCGCAGGGAATGAATTGATTGAGAGGTCAAAAATATTCCCAAAAATATGTAGCTAAAGAACAACATGAAGTCGCTGGTGCTAGCAATTCCTCGAACTAAATTGTTGTAACTATCAATTAAAGAAATATGCAGCAAGCTGGCTCTGAACCAACCACCTAAGCTATTGGTTAGCAGTTCTATTATCCATAGCAATAAAACCAAGCCAAAGGTCAAGACAGCCGCCAAAATCGTACTATTAGTCAAAGAGGAAATAAACATTCCTAAAGACAGCAAACTAGCGGCTAGTAAAATCAAGCCCAAGTGAGCCAAAAGCGGCAAGGCAAAAGAAATAGGTGGATCGGCGGCACTAAAAGCGATCGCTTCATAAATTAAAGACGGTAAAATCATCGAGCTAAACAACATAACAACTGCTAATAATTTCCCTATTGCTACCGCCCAGTTAGTCATTGGCGAAGTTGCTAATAATTCTAGAGTTCCTCGCTTTCTCTCCTCTGCATAAAGTCCCATTGATAAAATCGGCACAACAAATAACGTCAAAGATCCCAAAATAGCTAAAAACGAGGTTAAAAACTCGCTAGCAACATCTATTGAGCCAATTTCAGACCCCATTCTCTCACTTAGAGCTATTTGCTGGATAATTCCCTGTTCACCAATCAAGATTTCGGTAAAGAATAAACCAGAAATAAACCAGAAAACAGCAGCTACGATATAAGCTAGAGGAGATGCAAAATATCCCTGCAATTCTCGTTGCGCGATCGCTATAATATTAGCAATTATCATGTAACGTTAGATTAATAATTAAGCATTCATCTGGCGATAAAATTGATTACTGAGACTCAGTTTCTAGAGTTTCTTCGGTGGTCAATTCCAAAAAGACATCTTCTAAACTAGGACTAGTACGACACATTTCATACAAATCTAATCCCTGCCCGATAATAGTTGCGGCAATATCTTTCCCAGGTTCAGTATTTGGCGCGTAGGCAATTTTAATTAGCTGACGATCTTGATGCTTGATTGAAATGGACTCTTCTTTTGCTGCTTGGATAACTCCTGGAATCTTTTGCAACAGAGGTAGTATTTTATCGGCTTCTCCTGCTATTTCTAGCTGATAACCAGCACTAGTTTCTAGCTGTGCTTGAAGATCTGGTGGAGTATCGGTAGTAACTACTCTACCGTGATTAATGATAGTTAGGCGATCGCAAATCATACTAGCTTCTGGCAAAATATGGGTTGAGAGGATAAGAGTGTGTTCCCCTGCCAGGCTTTTGATTAGATTACGCACTTCAATAATTTGACGTGGATCTAACCCTACTGTTGGTTCATCGAGGATAATCACGGGTGGTTCATGGACAATCGCTTGCGCAATTCCAACTCGCTGTCGATATCCTTTAGAAAGTTTACGAATCGTAATATCTTTTTTGTCTACCAATTGGCAGCGTTTGATCGCTTTGTCAACCTGGCGACGGCGATCTCCAGCCCTAATGCCTTTGATTTTCGCTACAAATGATAAAAACCCCTTAACCGTCATATCTGGATACAAAGGGGGGGTTTCGGGCAAATAGCCAATCAGACGGCGTACCTGCATTGAATGACGATGAACATCATACCCAGCAATCCTGGCTGTTCCTGACGTGGCTGGCAGATATCCTGCTAATATTCTCATCGTGGTGGTTTTGCCTGCGCCATTTGGTCCTAAAAAGCCGATTATCTCTCCCGCAGCTACGGAAAAATGAATATCTTCGATGGCAGTTGTCGAACCATAAACTTTACTGAGATGTTCGACTTCTATTGTTTTTTGAGGCATTAAAAAGCATTAATAATTAGGTAATCAGTAATCAAACAAAGGGTTTAATAAATTTACCAGAGATGGCTAAATCGAGAATAAAACGAGCGATCGCAAAGCAAATAATACTTTGAATCACCAAAATACTTAATGATAATAACTCAGTTAGAACCAAGTTTCTTTCAACTAAAGCTAATCCTCTAACTAAGCCAAATGCTAATACCGCACCGTCGTTAAGATGATCATTGCGATCGTCTCGAATAATATAGCGATAGGTAACTCCAAATAAAAAACCGCTAACTAAACCAATGGCAATGTGAATCAGCCCTACCCCATCAAGCGTCGCCCAAAAATTAAATTCTGCTGCCAAATGGAACATTAAACCATGGACAACGGTAATCACTAGTTCTGTAACTGCAAAAACCACCGCGCCAACTATTCCTGCTTTAACAGACTCTATTCTTTCTGTAACTAAATTAGGCACAATTACCTCTAGTAATATTTTTTCAAGATAAATACTAGTATCCCTTGAGGTTAATTTCTAAATTTCATTGGCTAACTCAGAAAGTAATTTAACGCTTTTTGCTGTAACTCTCATTTTTACTAGTCTTACAGGTTTTTTGGTTGCTTTTTATCGATCTAAATAATCAGCAAGTATAGTTACTACATTAGTTTTTGGTCGATTATGCTTAACTTCTAACTGATATTGAATATCACGACTCTTTTGATAAAACTCACCAGATAGTTCATGGATTGCTTTACGGTAAATTAACCGACAAAAATTTGCTAATCGAACATCTTAAAAACGATAAGTACTTTACCATTTTTATCGTAAACATCACCAACCTTTAGCTGCACGATCGCGCCCATACGTTCACCAGTCCAGAGCAAGATTTCAAAAATCAATCTTTGCTGTAAGGTATTCAAAAGAGCGACCACACTATCAATACTTAACAAAATTAAACGCAAATGTTTCTGGCTCAATCTGCTGGCCTTATTTCTGTCGAACAAGAAATATACTATATTAAAGAACATCAACTGCGATAGCTACTAAGTAAATCTAACTTATTCTCTGCTTACGAACGAAATTACTGCCAAAAAAAGCCGACCCCTTTGCTTTCTGTTGCTGGCATTTAGTGTGCCAAACAAGCCTTTGTCAAGGCTACTAACCAAAGATTAGGATTTTATAACTTCAACTATTTAGATTTAGAAGTTCGCCATCGTGACAGCGGTCAACCCATGATGACACTACACGATAGTTTAGCCAAGAGGTTTCAAGAACAAAATATTAATGTGGAAATAGCGATCGCCCATACGAAAACTTTAGCTGCTGCGACGATCCTTTTTTGGTGTGCCAAAATTTAAGCGATCGCTTAATCGCGAGAGGATTTTAAATCCTGTTGAGATAGACTAAGAGCTAATGGCTTTTGCCTAAAAACAGTACGCGATACTTCTGAACTATAGCAAAATCATCAACTGATAGGGTTCGAGAACGAGTTTTTGGACGGCAGAAATGGTTCTGCCAGACACAATATCGGTAAATATCTTCCGCATTCCCAGTAATCTCAAGCGTTTAGCAATAATCTCCTGTTCGCGATCGCTAAAATTAGCTAAAACTAAGACATTTTGTTCCTGTTGAGAACGAAAATAACCAAAGACACAGTCATTGCCAGTATCAATAATCTCGGTTTCTGCCCTACTAAATGCACGATTTTGTTGGCGAATTTGAATTAGCTTCAAAAGTCCTAAATAGATACGTCCTGGTATGCTAGAATTTTCCCGTCGCTTCGCTTCACGTTCCCAGTTGAATGCCGAACGGTGAACCCAACGACTGTCGCCTTCTTTTTCTGGAGTTTCAACATAGGTATAGTCGTTTAACATCCCCAGTTCATCTCCTAAATACATGAGCGGGATACCTCCTATAGTTAAAATGACTCCATGTAATAAGAGTATGCGTCGAACTGCTAAATCAATTTCTGTCGGATCGCTCTCATCTGTCAACTTCTCTAAACCACATAAAGATGCAGTCGTGCCAGCAATACGTGCTTCTCCTGTGTCGTGCTTTTCTTGAAAAGGAAGACCTTTAGCAAAGCTTCCCTCAAACCGACCAGTATAAAATTGAGTTAGAAACCGCCGATGGTCGTAAGGATTTATTTGCAACTCTCGCATATCATCGTCAGAAATACCCCAGCCAATATCATCATGACAGCGAACGTAGTTTACCCAAGCACAGTTGTCTGGTAGAGCAAATCGCTTTTCCATGCCATGTCGCAGTAAACGAATATTTCTTACGGCTAAAGCATCCCATAATAGTGCCATCAACTGCGGATGATAAGATAGGGGACATTCTTCTTGACTAATATAGCGAGTTACTTCATCAGGATGAACGATCGCTTCTGATTTGAAAGCCATTGCTGGGGCAGCAATTTTGACTAAGGCGTTAAATGCCTGAATCAATACATGGGCTTCGGGTAGATTTTCACAACTCGTGCCTAATTTCTTCCACAAAAAAGCCACCGCATCCAAGCGCAAGATCTCCACTCCCATATTGGCAAGAAACAGCATTTCTTCGGCCATACGGCAGAATACTACAGGATTTTCGTAGTTCAAATCCCATTGGAAATTATAGAAGGTAGTCCAAACCCATTTACGAATTTTGTTTTTATAAGTAAAGCAGCCAGGGCGTTCATCAGGAAACACCGAATTGATGGTTTTTTCAAAAGCATCTGGCTGTTCTCGGTTAGGATACATCCGATAATATTCTTGGTAATCTGGATCTCCTGCTAAGGCGCGTTTTGCCCATTCATGTTCATCGGAGGTGTGATTAAATACAAAATCAACAACCAAGCTAATGCCATGCTGTCTTAATTCTGTAGCTAGCTGCGCTAGTTCCTCCATTGTTCCCAACTCGGAACTGACTTCTCGGTAGCTGCTAACGGCATAACCTCCGTCGTTATCCCCTTCGGGACATTTAAACAGGGGCATTAAATGCAGATAGGTAATGCCTAACTCAGTCAAATAAGGAATGCGATCGCGGATTCCTTGAAGATTGCCCGCAAAGAGATCGACATAGCACATTGCTCCTACCATGCGATGGGACTGATACCACTGCGGATCGGCTTGGCGCATTACATCAAGCGCTTTAAGGTCGTCAGACCGTTCCAGCCACATTTTAGTAGCGGTAGCCAAGATGTTGTCTAAATGATAAAAGAAATCATATTGATTACCGTAAAGCTGATAAAGCAGCCGAAACAAACGGGGAAAATGAGTATTGATACGCTCTAAATAACCTTGCCATTCTACTCGATCAACGCGATCTGCAAAACGTTCTTCTAATCTCGGCAGCAAACGCAATAATGAAGTAGCACTCCGCTTTTCCCAAGAAACAACCTGACTCATATATGTGAAAACAACCCTATTTAGTAATTCAGTATCTACATTGTCAGCTTTTTTAGTTCTGAATGTAATTATTTATTTCAATATTTGCCAATCGTCGGGATTTTTATAATTGTCCCTATTTGACTATGGTATGCTACTTGGCAAAAAATCTATTGTAGATTACTCGGTTTTGAAAGTAATGAAGCGATCGCCTCTTGTAAATTTCTCCAATCTTATACCGAATTGAATTGTCTTCGCTGTAGATTATTCATCAGGCTAAACAATTTGTATTCGATCAAAGTCGAGCGTTTATATTTCTAGTTAATTTTTATTTTCTGGCTGCACTCTACACTCTACTTCGTAAACCCATTCGATCAATGGTGCTAAAATTTTACTCGCTTGCTTGATCTTTTTAACCTCTTTTATAGCTGACAAATAGCGTATATGTATTTGTTATATTTTTATTTCATAATCGAAGTTTAAATGACATTAAAAAGTAGTTGATTGTAACTTACTAATTTTGAATGCGTTACTTTGTTTTTTCAATTTATTTCCCCCTCGTCTTGCAGATTATATCCTTGACTTAAAATAAATTCTCGCGCTTCGTGTAGATTTTCTTGAGCGTATCTTAGCTCTTTTTGTAGTTGCTGATTTTGTGTAATCAACTGAATATTTTCTGACTGAAGACTATTTAAGCTGTTTTTAGCTGCTTTTACCTTACCGATACTAGCTTTTAATTTCTCAATTTCTTGGAGCAATTCGGCTTTCTCTCGCTGCAATATTTTAACCTGTTGCTCTGCCTTTTTAGAGACGCTATCGCCTTTAACTAAGCTATATTTCTGCTGCTCTCTCAGTCTCTGTATATTATAAGCCAATTCAGGATATTTATAGATATAGCTAGTAGAAACCCCTGCTTCTCTAGCCACAGAACGAATCGTTATTTTTTGGTTATTGTCGGTTAATTTAGCGATCGCTTTTTCGGTTTTCAGCAATGCTTCTTGCTGCTTTTTCTTACTTGCTAGACTCAATCCTCTTATCTGTTTATCTGACATTTTGTTATTTAATCTAGATTTACGCAACAACGATGTAGACGCTGTAGACACTTTACATTTTACTGCCGATAATTACCCTTATCGGCAGTAAACTATTTTCTGAATAACTTATTTAAAATGCTTGCTGTATAAGAAAAGTAGCGATTAACATAGAAAAATAGGATTATACTGAGGATTATTTAGATTTCAATACAATAGGCTATAATCGACTATCTGATTTCGCCTTTATGATAGTTTATTAATCCAGTAGTGCCACTCACAAGCTCTATATAGTCCTTAATTAGAATCAGCAATTAATACTGAAGATGCTAAAAAAAAACAACTATAAATAGCTTTAAAATTTAATTGGACAAATTGCATTTATTCTTTAACGACAAAGATTAGTCGAGCAAACATATGCCGATCATTTTATGGCGATCGCTTTAATTGTCAACTATTTTAATAGTTAAATATACATTCCCAGAATAGTAACTAAGTCAGAAATAAGATCGACAATCAAGGTGTTACCAATAACGCAGCGAAGAACTCGAATACAACTAAATGCGAGTTGTAATTATTACCTACAATTGTCTGATTAAGAATACTCACAAAATGTCATAAGTTTAAAATTGACACAAGTATTGAGCAAATACTCAAATAATACCTATCATTCCTCAAAAGTAATAAGAAACTTGGTAGGTTGGGGAGCCACTGCGTTGCAGCAAGTGGCGTTAGAACAAAGCGTGAAACCCAACAAAATCTTATAATCGTTCGGTTTCGTACCTCAACTACATACAATTTAAAAAGAACTAGCGTTTGTGGATACTTCTGACTTCAATTGATAAATGTTAAATGTTATACAGTGATGGGAAAAGTTATTGCGGTAAGTATTAATTCAAGCCACTCTTTTAGCAAATCAAATAGGGAAAAAATCAAGCTATTAGCCGGTTTAGGTGTGGAAGGAGACGCGCACTGTGGAAAGACAGTTAAACATCGATCGCGCTTAGCTAAAAATCCGAAGCAACCTAATTTAAGACAGGTACATTTAATCCATGCTGAACTGCATGAAGAGTTAAATAATGCTGGATTTAATATTTTACCTGGTCAAATGGGAGAAAATATTACAACGATGGGGATTGATTTATTGGGGCTGCCTACTGATACGCTGTTGCATATAAAAGAAGCTGTAATTCAAATAACAGGATTGCGAAATCCTTGCGCTCAACTAGACAATTTTAAACCAGGCTTAATGGCTGCGGTATTGGATCGAGATAAAGAGGGTAAGATAATTCGCAAAGCGGGGATTATGGGCATTGTATTAGCCAGTGGAGTGATATCTGCTGGAAACATTATACAAACAGAGTTTCCCTCCCTACCGCATCGACCGCTAGAAAAAGTTTAAACATGTGTCATTAGTTTATTTTTGACACAATAAAATAGACAAGCCGTTTCTCACAACGGTTCAATTTTGCGATTTGCTGGCTATTATTGTCCTGACATAGCCGATTTACCTATTCAGCCAGCAATTAAAAGTATTTGAAATTGAGTATTAATCAACTTGCTATTTTGCCAATCCTTGTTTTGTGTCAGAATTAGAATTTTGAAACATTTCATAGTAAGGAATATTATTCTTGAGGGCAAAATCACTTTTAGAAGAGTAAAAAGTACCGTTGCGATCGTGAAAAGCCCAATTAGTCGGGAACTGGATAATTGCCCCCATTGTCAAAGGAACACCAGATTGTTTTAAAGCCTTGATTCTTCTATGCAGTGTACTTCTAGATAAACCTGTTTCTTCAATTAGCTGGCGATAAGTATATTTTTTGCCGTCAATCAACATGATATTTATTTTTATGTAATTGGGTTGTGTCAGGAGTTTAATTTTGACACATTTGTCTATATTTGACTTTAAATTGCCTTAAACAAGCCTGAAGGATTCAAATTTATTAGTTAATCTCAATCCTATTTTGGAAGATTTGTTAAGAGCGAGCGCACAAGCTAAGGTGTCATATATTTAATTTTGAAACATATTTTATGATAATTGTGACTTATGTAGTAAACTAAACTATTTCGACAATATGGCATTACCTAGAATTAAAGTAGCCAAAGATAAAGCTGAATTAGTTCAAAAGCTTCTGGATACAACAGGGACAACAGGAGCATTTTCAACCTACGCAGATATCATTGCCTTTGCTGCGAGTTTGGGAGCAAAACATCAACAGCGATCGCGCCTTACTGAAATATCTCAAAGTGAACCTGCGCCAATCAGCCTCGAGATATTTATCTCTCGTGGTTACGATCGCCTGATCAAATTACTTGCGGTAATAGCAACTCAAGACATTAAACTCTTATCTACAGAAGATCAAGCAGCAGAAGCAAAAAGAGTCCTAATTTTTGAAGAATACGCTAACGGCGGGCTAGAAAAGCTACTGGATGAACTAAGGGGTGCGGTAGACTATACCGAAAGATTAGTTTTAATTTTAAACGCCGAAAGATTTGTAACAGAGATTAATGATGAAGAATTCGATCTGAGCAGATTTCTTTAATGTGTCAAAGATTTAAAAATGACACAAAAAAAAGTATTTTTCGATACAAAAATGCTCGACCAATTACGACCAGCAACACCTTGAAAATTTCTTATTACTGCTTTTACATTTAGACTAAATTCGCTATGATTCGATCGACCACGCCTGATGATACAACTGCGTTAATTGCCATAGCTGAAGCGACTGGACTGTTCGAGCCGAGCCAACTTGATGAAATTAAGCAAATGCTGGCTGAATACTTCAGCAATAGCGATCGCCAAAACTTATGGTTTACTGACGATGACAACGAGCCAGTGGGAATCGCCTACTGCGAGACAGAACGAATGACTCACCAAACATGGAATCTGCAATTAATCGCCGTTAGACCCGATCGCCAAAGACAAGGACGCGGTGCGCTGCTGCTGCGCTATGTTGAACAAGCATTGACAGAGAAAGGCGGACGCATACTGTTGGCAGAAACATCAGGAGTGCCAGGTTTCGAGTCTACGCGGCAGTTCTATCGCAAATGCGGTTATGAAGAGGAAGCACGGATTCGCGACTTCTACGAAGCAGGTGACGACAAGATCGTTTACCGCAAAGTGCTAACCGCTTAGGAGCAGTGACCCAACGTAGTAAGTCAGATGTATCTAGTGGAAATTTAGAAAGATGAGAGATCGCCATAGTTTAAATTCCACATTACTGAAGTTAGATAACAGTAGCTATAAAGCCTATAAAGATATAGGTGGTAGCTATAAGTTTGAAAACTTTTCTTTAATTATCGATCGCGTACAGGGAGATCCTTTTGCTGCACCTAGCCAATTACGGGTAATCGTGCCTCAAGCAGTTGCCAATTTTCCAGCGCAGCTATATCGAGCAAAAAGTAGAGAAGTTGCTCTAAAAGACTATTTAGCGCGTCAATTTGCTCGAGCCGCCGCTCGATTCAGTACTCGTCGGGGTACAGGCAAGAGTGGTTTAATTGCGATCGCCTCTTTAGGACAAGAAGTTTTAGAACGGACTGCCGTATTGATTAATTCCCAGCAGCTAGAAGTACGTTTTTTCGTAGGATTACCAGCTAGAGGCAGAAGAATACTAGGT
Organism: Coleofasciculaceae cyanobacterium; assembly: GCA_036703275.1. NCBI lineage: Bacteria > Bacillati > Cyanobacteriota > Cyanophyceae > Coleofasciculales > Coleofasciculaceae > Coleofasciculaceae cyanobacterium. Next base: position 32,521 of record DATNPK010000013.1, read on the forward strand.
CGTCAAGCAGCAGCCATGTTATGTGAGGATCTGCCCAAAATTGTTGAAGCTGCTTTACTGTATCAATCATTAGATGCCAAAGCCATACAGCAGCAGGTAGAAACTATTGAAGATGCAGACTGGTTGCGCCAACAGCTAGCGGAGCATAACCTAGTAGCGTTTGTGGCTAATGGGGCGATTTTGCCTCGGCGTAGTGGAATCGATCCTCGTCCTCTATTAGATGCTGTTCTTTTTCAGTCTCCTGCCAGTTTGGAAGCAGAGTTTACCTGTCCGAATCAAGGAACAATCAAAGGGATGGGTATACCCGCAGGAATCAGCTTGATTGTTGGTGGTGGCTATCATGGCAAATCTACCCTATTAAAAGCAATCGAGTTAGGAGTATATAATCATCTTCCTGGAGATGGACGAGAATATGTGGTGACTAATCCTCTGGGGATTAAAATTCGCGCTGAAGATGGACGTAGCATTGCGGGAGTAGATATCTCGCCTTTTATTAATCATCTACCACAGGGACGTTCTACTACGCAGTTTTCCACTACTAACGCCAGCGGTAGCACCTCTCAAGCAGCCAATATCATTGAAGCCTTAGAGGCTGGTGCAAAACTATTACTGATAGATGAAGATACATCAGCAACCAACTTTACAATTCGCGATCGCCGAATGCAGGCATTAATTCCCCGAGAAAAAGAACCAATAACTCCGTTTATAGATAAGGTGCGTCAGCTTTACGATAATTATGGCGTATCGACTATTTTAGTTATGGGCGGGAGTGGTGATTATTTCGATGTGGCAGAGCGAATAATTGCTATGGATAACTACTTACCGCAAGACGTTACCGCACTGGCAAAAGCGATCGCGCTTCAATATGTCACCGAGAGAAATACCGAGGGAGGAATCAGCTTTGGCAAGATAAGCAGCAGAGTTCCTGTACTAGAGAGTATCGATCCTAGTCGGGGCAAACAAGAAGTAAAATTATTTTTTAAGGGAATAGACAGCCTCACCTTAGGTACAGACGAAATTGACCTCTCATTAGTAGAACAGATAGTCGATTCAGGACAGTTAAAAGCGATCGCCCTGGCTATGCTTTATGCCAAAAAAACCTACCTGAACCAACAGCTAACTGTCTCAGAAATCCTAACTAACATCGAGCGAGATATCTCTACATCAGGATTGGATATTATTGCCAGCTTTCTAGAAGGCAACTTAGTTTTGTTTCGTCCTCTAGAATTAGCAGCAGCTTTGAATAGACTGAGAACTTTGCAGGTAAGATAACCTTAAGCATTTTTACAGCTATAGTTTAATAGTTTAATTTAAAGAAGTAATTCAATTAATTAATATTACAGTAAGCATTATTTTACCGCAGCTATATTCGGCTTTTTTACTTAAATTTGATCCTAAAAATACAGCAAAATAACAAAGTTAAGCTAATATCACCTAATCAAATAATAAATTCTTGGCAGGCGACGGTAGAACGTTGACTAGAGAATCATACATAAGCTATTACGGACAAATAAAACAATTAGCGGCTCAAAGCAGCAATCAACCCTAAATTAAACATTAATATGAGTAAGTTTAGTCTCAAATCCCACAAAAAATCTCCTTTTTCAAGTTCTCAGCGTCAAGAATTAGAAGTTAATCTCATATCACTACTGCTAATATCAGCAGCTATTTTTGCCGTTACATATATAGTAGTGGGTGTTTTACCACCGCTACGAGAATCTTATGTAGGAATCTTGTTATATGAACGGGGTTTTCTTCAGTACCTGGCAGTTGCTTTGGCTGCTATAGTAATGGCCACTTGTATCCTTAAATATTTACTGTTAAAAAAAGAACACAAAGCTTTAAGTAAGATTTGGATTGCCGATCATATTCCGTTGGATCAACCTGAGGCCCATGAAGTAAATTACTTTCAACAGAGATTAATCAAAGATGGTAACTTGGTGGCAATACGCTGTGGGAGAATTCTCAGAGTCTACATCCAAAGTGGCGATCGCACTACGGCTAATGAGTTTGCTATAGACGATTCGTCTTTCTATCTCAGTGCTTTAGAGTCTTCCTATTCTTTCCCGCGAGTTCTAGTCTGGGCAATTCCTCTATTGGGGTTTATCGGTACAGTTCTTGGTATTAGTGGCGCGGTTATTGGCTTTTCAGGAGTCTTGGAAAATACAGCAGATGTCGAGCAAATCAAAGAAGGTATTGGTCAGGTTACCAGTAGCTTGGGCTTGGCTTTTGATACTACTCTGCTGGCTTTATTTCTTAGTGTCTTGGTGATGATTCCTTTAGTATTGGTCGAACGCTATGAATCCAAACTACTTTTGGGTATAGATGTCTTCATTAACGACAAACTATTACCTCGTCTGAGAAAGAAAAACGAACAGTTAGATCCTGAAAGCATCGATCGAGCAATAGCAGGAGCAATTCAAGAACACTTTCCCAATCCCCAAGACTTAATTGAGCCAGCTCAAAGCTATGCAGAACTAGCAGCTACTCAACTTTCTACAGGGTTTATCACCGAAGTAAGTAAAGTACAGGATGTTAGCTCTCAGGTAATTAATCAGGTTAATGAAATTAGAGAACAGGCAAATCGCGATCGCCAAGAATTTTTAAATTTCTTCTCGCAACAACAACAGGCAAATCAAGCACTGGTACAGCAAATTAGAGCGATTGTCGAAGAAATTAGAAGTAAAAACATGGCAGCAGCCGAAGATCTCAACGTCCAAACCCAGGGAATCAGCGAACAGTTAGAAAAAGCAGCTCAAATTTTAGCAAGTCGGGTTGGCTCTTTAGAAGTTTCTACCCAGAAAATGTCAGACTTCCAGCAAATTCAGCAAGGTTTGGAACGAAGTTTCGCCTCCCTAGAAAAGACTGCTCAACTCGAAAATGTTTTAGCAGGAATCAAAGATAATCTTGCTCAACTTCAACCCGTTCTCAGACAGCTTAACAAACCCCGCCGTATTACCCTGGTAGAAGATAACAATGGCATAAAACCCTGAATCATAACCAAGTTAGTTAGTGTTTGCCCTTTTGCCAAACTGAACCAGGAAATATTTTTACTAAAAACACAAATGCTATATGCCAAGACGTAATACCTATCGCAAACAGCAAGCAGAGGTAGAGCTATTTCCTTTTCTTTCTGTTCTCGCCTGTACAATCGGTACACTGATCTTATTGATTATTGTTTTAACTACTCAAGCTCTTGAACCCCAGGAAGCCGTTGTCGTTGCCAAAACCGATGAGAACAGCAAAGGTGCGAATAAAAATAAAATCCCCATCTACATTGAATCTCGTCAAGATGGTTTTATTTTGCATCCCAATCAAGAATTTGCTCCTAGAGCCGATTTGTATGACGAAAAATCTTCTTTAAGAAAAACCATTGCTAATCTAAAAGCCAATAAAGACAAACAATATCTGATCTTAATTTTGCGTCCAGATGGCTTAGAAATGTTCGATAAAGTCCGTGAGCTAGTAGAACAAGAGGGGGTAGATATCGGCTATGAGCCATTAGAATATGGTCTGGAGCTAAAAATAGAAAGTTAAATAAAATTATTTATAGTTTATGAGAAGTAGAGCCAGACGTAAGGCTAGTCATGTCAGCCAAAATTTAGATTCTTTTTTAGACGTTCTGACTAATACTGTCGGCGTATTAATGTTTATTAGTTTGTTTGTTACTCTAATTGCTACAGGCAGTAGTCCCAAAGGTCGGGTGACAATTGAAACGCCTTTATCTTCTCCAACTGATAAACAATCATTATGGTTTGAAATAAAAGATAATCGGGTAAGCTACCTAGATTTACGTTACGTAAGAGAACAAGAATTAGAGTTAACCCAAAATCTACCCAACTGCAACAAGCCAAGCAGTAGTCCTAATTCCTCAGAATACTTAACGCGTCAAAATGACTATCAATCTTGCTTATTAAGTGTCTTAGGTCGTCAGAGCAACTTTAGAACTGATACTAAAAACTATAAAGTAAGCACAATAGACAGGGGAGTATCTTTGCTATTTGAACCCTTATCAGAAGTTACTGGAGAAACAACCGCTCAGCTAAAAGCAGCAGATTCGGAATACAAACAAGTTTTGTCTAAGTTCAACCCCAATCAAGATTACCTGGTGTTTATTGTCAGACCAGATAGCTTCGAGGCATTTCGCACAGCGAGAAAACAAGCTTGGGATGCTGGATATGAGGTCGGTTGGGAGCCTCAGTCCCAGGATTTACCCATCAAAATTCGTACTATCATTGGTTCAGAACTTCCAGGAGGTAAAGCGATCGGAGTACAGTAAGATATAAGATAAAAAAATAAGGAATATACTAGCGGTACAGTTTCGCCTTTAGCTTTTCCTATATATGACGATCGCCTTAAATCAACTGCTATTATTTTGATCATGAAATCCTTTACTAGCTTACTTAGTTCTCTGATTTTGGCAACTTTAGTAGTTGCGATCGCTATCTTCTCGATCCAAAATATTCAGGATGTCTCAGTTAAGTTCCTCACCTTTGAATCGATTACTATCCCTGTCGGAGTATTATTAGCCTTCTGTAGCGGTATCGGCATAATTCTCGGCTGGTTTATTCCTCTGCTTTTCTCTCGGAAAAGAACTCGCCGAAGTTAGCTTACAGTAATTTGGACATTGATTGCTCAAAGGTAATTCCTAGCTGTACTAACATAAAGTATTATAATTAACATTTATCATCAATTTTTCAGAAATAATATGGCAGATATTGTTGATATTGCAGTGAACACCGAGGGTTTTAGTACATTAGTAGCTGCGGTCAAAGCAGCTAATTTAGTAGAAACTTTAAAAACTCCAGGACCATTTACCGTATTCGCTCCCAATGATGCTGCTTTCGCCAAACTTCCTCCAGGCACAGTTCAAACCTTAGTCCAAAATCCGCCCCAACTAGCCAGAATACTTACTTATCATGTAGTTGCCGGAAAATTAACTAAAGCAGATTTAAGTAAGGTAGATTCGGTAGATTCGGTAGAAGGTTCACCAATTTCCATTAATTGTGCTGATACTTTTGAAGTAAAAAATGCCACCGTGATTGCAGCAGATATCGAAGCTGACAATGGCATTATTCATGTGATTGATAACGTCATTTTAATGGGTTGATAGCTCCAGATTCATGAGGGTCAATATTTTTTCAGTGTTTTATAACTTATAGATAAACTAAGTTTTTAATACTGTGAAAAAAATTAAGCTATCAACAATAGCGATCTCCATTTGAAATAGTTTTATTTTTGCTGATTCTTGACTCGAAACTATCTTCAAAATTGATTATTTTAAATTTAAACGATACACCAACTTTCAAGACAGCGATCGCAAATTAAGTGGCTAAAAACTAAGAATTTAGCTTCACATTCCCAGCAAATACGTTCAATGATTATGATGCTGGTAGTGGTAATTTCTTCTACGACAGTGATAATAATGGAGGGAATGAGCAAGTAAAAATTGCTCAATTGAGTTCTGGTTTGAGTTTGGGTAGTGATGATTTATTTGTGAGCTTATAAAAATGTTTATTTCTAAAAAATACCAGATAAAACAATACTTTTGCTATTGACACAGAGCCGAGATAGGGATACTGTTGGCGAATTAAAAACAAACTAGCTTCGCGATCGCACTTCTAGACTTTTGGATTTTTTGATGTAATAAGGTTTTAGGTTTAACGTTGTTTGCTGTACATTTGCTACTCGGATACATTAACCAATTTGCCGGAAATTGTTCAGTATAACGGTCGTTACATTGAACTTATAATAGAAGTGCGATCGCCCTAAAAATGCTTGTTCTAATTTTTCGATATTGGTTGGTTTGCATTGTGCTTAACTGTTAATCTACCATTTTCAAGAGTTTCTGCCCTTGGCAACGCTTATTTGTACAACAACACTGTTTGGCTGTAAAAATCTATTACAATAGGTCAGTAAAGATTTGTTAATACAACTAGACGACAGGATAAAACAATGAAAAGCGAAGAAATTACGCCTAGCGTAACTCCCGATTTAGAAGATCCTAAGTTTGGCTTTAACTCTTACGCCGAACGCTTAAATTCTCGTGCAGCTATGATTGGGTTTGCTGCGATTTTGATTATTGAATACACCACAGGAAAAGGTTTATTAGCCTGGCTTGGTTTGCAATAATCGTTGGAGATAAGAAATTGGGGATTAGGGATTGGCAAAAATTGCTTGAGCAAAAAGCCTCCTCCCTCTTTTTTTAAGTATTACCAATTGCTTACCAGATGAGATCTATCAATAAAATCACTTATTTTTGTCAGTTAAAACGCGAATTGTGATAGTAGTTTTAATAGCAAGAGCAATGACTTTAGTAGCGATAGGCTATCAGGGCAAAACTAATGACCGAATTAAGTATCCAAAATAACTTCCCAGATTCTAGTGATGGATTAATTTCTCCTAACCTTGCATCAATCCCATCTCCATCTCTCCCTCTTCAGTTGGGATTAATGGCTTCTGGTAATGGGACTAATTTTGCAGCAGTAGCAAAAGCGATCGCCGATAGTCAACTTAATGCAGAGATTAAAGTTTTAATCTACAATAATCCTCAAGCCGAAGTAAAAGAGCGTGCCAAGAAATATAACATTCCGACAATCTTGATCGATCATCGCAACTATCAGAAGCGAAAAAACTTCGATCACGAAATTGTTGCCGTCTTAAAGGCTTATGGTGCAGATTGGGTAGTCATGGCGGGATGGATGCGAATCATTACTCAAGTCTTACTTGATGGTTATCCTAACCGCATTATTAATATTCATCCAAGTTTGTTGCCCAGTTTCAAAGGGATTAAAGCTGTCGAACAAGCATTGGAAGCAAAGGTAAAAATTACTGGCTGTACAGCGCATCTGGTGAATCTAGAAGTTGATAGCGGTGAGATTATTATGCAGGCTGCCGTACCAATTTTAGCTAATGATAATTTAGATACTCTTCATGCCAAAATTCAACAACAAGAGCATATTATATTGCCGAAAGCGATCGCCCTAGCTGCTTCAGTGGCAGACAATGAGCGTATTAGTCGAATTGGCTGATTTACTTAATCTATGCCTGACAAAATCATGAATTTACATTATAAGTTTACTAAGTAAATTTATCTCCTTAGTCGTAATTTTGTGTTGATGGGGATAAAACTTCTGTAATCATGACAGGATTCATTACCGTAGTTGTTCCTCGATCCGCATAAATAGGTTCTCCTTTAATCAACATTACGTCAGGATAAGTATATAGACGATAACGAGGTATCTAGAGACGCACATCGGCCATATAGACACGGTAGTTTTGCTTTTTCAGCTGAATTTAAGACTGGTTACTAGATTCAAACTAATTTCATTATGATTAGTTGTACCTCCTGTCATGGGGATAATTTCTCCATCGCGATATTCGCTTTTGTATTCTGCCTGTTCTTCTAGCTGCAAGTATTCTTCTGGCGTGTAAGTACGAGTTTGTAGTTGCATGATGAGGAAAGGAAAATCTTATTTCTTTAATCTTAGTCTTGAAGTCGCACTACCATTTCTATACGGGAGATAACTTTTAATTTCCGAAACATTTTTTTCAAAGCTTGCTTAACTGTATTCTGGCTAATCCATAATTCTTTACCAATCTCGGCATTAGTCAATCCCTGGGCAACCAAACTGGCAATTTGTTCTCGCTTGGTTAATAGTTTTAGGTATGGATTTGGCTGAAATTCAGGTTGAGAACGTAAATTAGCTAAACAAGCAGATAGATGCAGACACACTGCACTTAAATTACTTAAATATTTAATATCAAAAGCTACTGTAACACCTATACGAGCAAAATTAATCCTACCAATTAATTTTCCCCGATCAATAATTGGCTCAGTCATTATATGTTCATGGTCATATTCAACACAACATCGTTGCTACTTCATATTTTCCTCATTAATTGACTTTAAAATTTAACAAAATAATTTACGTATAACACTATAAATAGGACATGAAGTTATGGTTACAAAAATAGGTGATGATGCCGACAACAAAATTGTTGGCACAAAGGATAATGACTCTCTTCGAGGGGGTAATGGTGTAGATACTATCCTGGGTTTAAAAGGCAATGACACCATCATTGGTGATAAAGGAGATGACCTAAAAGTTGGTGGAGCAGGAGACGATCGCCTAATTTGGAATAATGGCGATGGTAGCGACATTATGAAAGGTAATGAAGGCTATGATGTAGTCGAAGTCAACGGTGCAGTTGATGCTGGAGATGATTTTGAATTAAGAGCTAATGGCGATCGCGCTGAATTTGAACGCTTAAACTTAGGCAACTTTACCCTAAACGTAGATAACGTCGAGCAGT
>DATNPK010000014.1 GCA_036703275.1 Coleofasciculaceae cyanobacterium
GATTAGGACAGATTGAGAATGTAGAAAAAGCAGATGTCCTGGGACAAATTTCTTTCATTAATCAAATCTTCGCAATAGCTGACTAAATCTTGTCTTCTTCTAGATTTTTGCTACCTTAACTCAGTTTTTGCGACACAACCGGATTTCCCGCTAAACGAGCGAGTACCTTACTATTTTTAATTGTAAAACCGCACGGCACATTTAGCAGCGCGATCGCTGGTGGATTTTTCTTTAAACGAATCCTCTGCTGCTAATCGCGATCTGGCTTTTATTGAAGCTTTTTCTCTCGGTCAAGCACCGCCTCTCACTCCAACGATTCAGTATTTAGAGCGTTATGCACCCTAGTGGAGCAATTTAATCCCTCAAAATCCCAGTCTCAAGGCTGCTTTAGCTCATGCTTTGAGTCAAAAGTATAATTTTAAAGCTAGCACAAGGTTTTCCCCGTTTGGGTATTACCTATCTGGGATTGAAGTAAAATATCCCCCAGTTTCGTCTGGATGTACAAACCGATCGCAATTTAATCTCTACTAATTTCACCATGACTAAAAGTTGGTCACTTGCCGAACTATCAACGCGGTTTCGGGAGGTGCGTAATCTGAATTTAAAACTGAATCTGCGATCGCTAATAAAAGAGCAAGTCGATTTGCGGATAAATTCTAGCCTGCTGCTTAATTACGAAGGAATGTTCAGTAATGCAGATATAAACAGCATTGAATTTCCGCCAAAAAATAACGATCATCAAAATAATAAACAAAATAAACTGTATAACCTTAAAGCGAGTTTGTTTAATCAGCGTCGCTTTTTAATCGGGATTATTCCGCTAGTAATTGTCTTTATACTGACCGAATGGCTATTTTTCGCCCGAACTCAATCATTTACTAACGTTATCGCTTTTGCAGGCTTAATAGGTAATTCGCTGGTTGGAGGAATATTTTCTATTTTACTCTTGCTCTCTAGTCGGCGTAAGGGAGAAATAATTCCAGCCACAGTAATTAATCAACTCGATCGCCCTTGGTTACTGGCAGGTATTTACAGTCTGTTTGTCGCCATCTTATTAATTCACGGCTTGTTGATTTGGCATAGCGCGATCGCTCGTTTTAGTGCTTTATCTGTAACGGTTTTAGCCTTGGGTGCAACCTTAGCGGGAACTACGAAAATCTTTCCACCCTATTAGAAGTTTATCGAGGAGATCAAAAAATGCAGTTCGATTTAAGTCTGTCTGGAGGCAAAGTATTATTACCCGCGATGACAAGTGACTGCTGGTTAAAGTTCCAGCTTTAAACTCCGTAGGGACGATTCGCGAATTGCCCTTACATAAATTTCCTAACGAAACATTCATTACTTTATCATTACGAGATTTATTGATCATGTGCAAAATAGTTTCAGTTCACTCATTCCGTGGCGGTACTGGCAAATCAAACATGGTGGCTAACGTCGCTGCAACCATGACTCAACAGGGACACAAAGTCGGAATTGTCGACACCGATATTCAATCCCCTGGTATTCACGTCATTTTCGGTCTAGACGAAGATCGAATGGATCGCTCTCTCAACGATTATCTCTGGGGAAACTGCGATGTTCAAGAGGCAGCTTATGACGTTACTCGCGTCTTCAATTCCGAACCAGTCAATGGCAAGCTTTATCTAATTCCTTCAAGTATCAAGGCGGGAGAAATTGCCCGTGTTTTACGCGAAGGCTATGACGTAGGTAGATTAAACGACGGCTTTCAAGAACTAATTCGCTGTCTCGATCTAGATTATCTCGTGATCGATACTCATCCTGGTTTAAACGAGGAAACTTTACTGTCGATCGCTATTTCCGATGTCTTAGTCGTGATTCTTCGTCCAGATCGTCAAGATTTCCAAGGTACTGCGGTAACGGTAGACGTAGCTCGTAAATTACAAGTACCCAAGATGTTGCTAGTGGTTAATAAAGTACTACTTACTTATGACTTTGAGGCATTAAAAACCAAAATGCAGGACAGCTATAAAACAGATGTAGCAGGAATTGTTGCCCTATCTGAAGATATCATTCATCTCGCCAGTAGCGATGTCTTCTGTTTGCGCTATCCTAACCACGCTTTTAGTCAGACAGTCAGAGAAATTTCCCAACAAATTGTCAGCAAGCCCGAACCCGTTCTGGCGGGAGGAGTTTTAGGTAATAGGTAGTAGCGCGAAGTTGCGTTGCGGACGGCGGTTTTTGTGACAGAATACTCTGACCCAAAACACGCCTTGGTTTCTCCCCGTTGCGAGACAAAACCGTTGCGGGGGTTTCCCCCGTTGAGGTTATTGTAGAGGGCGAGCAAACTTCGTAAGAAGGTAATAGGCATTTGCAGGAGCAATCAAGTGAATTTGGGATTAATCAGCTACAACAAAGCAGATAAACAAGAACGTGTTAAGATACTAGCTGGATTTGGTGCTAGCGATCGCGAAATTGAAGAATTGCTAGTCTACAATCGAAATGTCTTTGAACGAGACGATATTAAAGCTTTGCGATCGTTTTCCTTACCGTCCGAACCCCATATAGCTGTATGGCAAAAGTATTTCACCGAAGCTGAAACAAACGGTACTTGGTCAACTTTGCAAAATGCTTTGGTTCAGTTGAGATTTCCCATTCAAGCAGGTATTAGTCAAACGCTAGCCTATCGTGAGGCAACTCGCAAAGGAATTAAGCCTAATGTAACAACCGATTTATTACAACAGCCAGAAGCATTACAGCTAATCATTCATCAAAGTTTGGCGGGTGAGATCCCTGTGTTACTAATTACCAACCGCGATGACTTTGTATATCTAGTTAGGGCAATAACTAAGCGTAACGAACCTGTAGCTATACCCGATTCTATGGGTGCTTGCATGGTGGCTGGTTATAATAACTGGGACAGAATTCACCGCTATCGCCAGCAATGGTCTAAAAATAATCCAGGTAGTTCGGAATTAGCTTGGTCGACAGAATTTAAGCGATTAACTGCCCGTAAAGAACTGTATCAAGACCGATTTATTATTCTCAGTGATGGTTTTTATAGTAACGTTCAGCCCCAGGAATTAGGACTAACAGAGACAGAGTGGCGACATTTATCTTTAACCATTCGCTTAGAACATGAATGCACTCACTACTTTACCCGTCGCGTCTTCAATTCGATGCGTAACAATCTGCTGGATGAATTTATCGCCGACTATCGGGGAATAGTTGCTGCCACGGGTAGTTACAAGGCTGACTGGTTTCTCCGCTTTTTGGGTTTAGAATCTTTTCCCCACTATCGAGAAGGAGGTAGACTACAAAACTATCGCGGACAACTTTCGGACGGGGCTTTTAAGATTTTACAGCGATTGGTTAAGTCGGCAGCAGAAAATTTAGAGAACTTCGATCGCACCCGCGCCCTAAGTAGGGACGATTCGCAAGACGGAGGGGCTGTCTGCGTGGGTTTCTCGCGCAGTTTATATGCCCCGTCCCCTACTGAAGAACAAACAATAATGCTGATGACCTTGACTTCTCTAACCATTGAAGAATTAGCTTCACCACAAGCAGTGGAATCTATAGCAAAAAAGCTCGAACAATTGCAGCAACAAATTTTAGTCAGGTGTAACTAAAAACTAAAAACTAATAACTAATAACTAATAACTAACTAAAATCATGACAGAAGTTTTACTAAAAGAATTAAATAATAGCGATATTGATTGGTTGCTAGGAACTGGTCGTCGTCAAGATCTAGCTGCGGGGACTCAACTGGTGCAAGCGGGACAACCTTTAGATTGTTTGCACATTTTAATTGAGGGAAGTTTAGTGTCCACCGTACCCCAAATAGATAACAATCCTTTAGCTCGTGCTTTTGCTGCCCTCGATGACGGACATACTGCTGGAGTAGAAATCGCTCGCTTATCCAGTGGCGAAGTAGTTGGCGAAATGTCTTTGATTAATCTGCGTCCTCCTGCTACTACAGTTACGGCGATCGCCAGTTCACAAGTCTTGTCTATTCCTCTGCTGCAACTAGAAGCCAAGTTAGAGTCAGATATTGATTTTGCAGCCCGTTTTTATCGAGCGCTCGCCATTTTACTATCTGATAAACTGGAAACTATTATTACCCGCCTCGGACGCACTAAACTCGCTCCTGATAGTTCAATTAAAGACGTACTGTTTCTATTTGGCGAACTCAATGACAGTGACCTCGACTGGTTTATTGCCAATGGCGATCGCCAGAAGTTTGCTGTTAATACAACTTTGGTCAAGGAAGGTGGTGCGGTAGATGCTCTTCATATTCTTCTTAGCGGTCAAATATCTTTGTCCGTTACCGAAGACGATCGCAATCCCTTAACTCGCATCTTTGCTGCGATCGAAGATAATTTACATCCAGCTATAGAAATAGCCAGACTTTCTAAAGGTGAAATGGTAGGAGAAACTGCCTTTATCGATGGTCGTTTACCTGCTACAACTGCTACAATTACCAAAGAAACTATAACCCTATCTATATCTCGCTCTTTGTTGTCTGCCAAACTACAGCAAGATATTGGTTTTACCGCCCGCTTTTACCGCACTATTTCGGCATTATCCGCAGATAGACTACAGGGAATGTTAACTCGATTAGCTCATAGCAGACGACTATATCACAAAGGGCAGTCTTTAAATGAATCGGAAGAATATGCCGATGAATTAAACGGTGTTGCTCTAGACCGCATGGCATTAGCAGGAAAACGATTTGACTGGATGCTCGAACAATCAAAAGCAAGTTAAGGCAAGAACTCTCAACTTGACTTTGCCTAGATTAAAAACCATAATGAAACCATATCGGTTTTTTTGTGGTTTTACTAATGCCAACAATCACTTCAAAAAATATTCCCGACCCTCTTTACGAAAAACTGAAAGAATCTGCTCGTCTCCATCACCGTAGCTTAAATAGCGAAATTATATACTGTGTTGAACGTACACTTAACATTCATAAAATTGATGTTGATGAGCATCTTCGTATCGCTCGCCAACTGAGAACGAAAACAACCAAGCATCTGCTTACAGATCGACAGCTTGACGAAGCTATAGATCGAGGTAGACCGTGATCGTTGTCGATACTAACATTATTGCTTGCCTATATATTAATGGCGAGCGATCGCAACAAGCTGAGGATCTACTCTCTAATGATCCAGAGTGAACAGCACCAGACTTATGGCTGAGTGAATTTAGAAACGTTCTTAGCTCATATTTGCGTAAAAATTTGCTCACTCTCGACGAGATTTTGCTTATTTTACAGCAGGCTGAAGCTTTACTTACTTATAATGAATATAAAGTTACTTCAGCAGAAGTGAAGTTATGAGACTAGTTAATTCTAGCAACTGTTCTGCCTATGACTGTGAATTTGTAGCATTAGCTCAACATTTAGACGTTGGACTCGTGACAGTGAACAAAAAACAATCAAAGATGTTCCGAACATAGCAATAGCTTTAGAAGATTTTCTGCAAAAGTATTAATCAAAACTCATAAATATTTTCTTTTGTTCCACTCAGTAAAACTTTCGGCTAATTGCATCATTGGAATCATCACAATTTTATGAGCGATCGAGTTATCTCGGCAATTATTTAATCTAGTTTTTGAAAACAATTTTTTAATAAAATTCTGGCAAAAATTATAAATTAATTAATAATAGCCAAAAAATAGTTAGATTCAGTAAAAAAAACGCTCTAGATGAATCGAATTGTCACTTGTAAGCTGAAGTTATAAATCTCAAAAGACAAAGTTATTGAAAAGTTATTTGTCTTAAATTAAATCCTAAAAATACTAAAGTGAATGGAAAAACTGTTCGACCAATTGCATCTCCTTCCGACAATATTTCTAATCCCCAAAAAATCCGCGTCCTAATTGTTGATGACCAAAATTCAGTCCGTCAGCGACTTAAGCTTTTACTCGAACCTGAAGCAGATTTAGAAATAGTAGGTATCGCTGAAGATGGCGCGATCGCGATTAAACAAGTAGAGTCTTTGCAGCCTGATGTAGTTCTGATCGATCTGGAAATGCCTGAGATGAACGGAGTTAAGGCGACCAAGATTATCTCAAAACGTTTCCCCGACTGTCGGATTTTGGTGCTTAGTTCCCATGATACTAATGAATATCTAAATCAGGCTATGGATGCGGGGGCAAAGGGTTATTTACTTAAAAATACTCCCGCAGCCGAATTACATAACGCTATTCGTTCTATATATAAAGGATATTCTCACTTAAGTCCTGGACTATGGGAAAAAATTCGTCAAGCCGATCGCTCTACTTCAGAACCTGCTAAACCCGAACCGCAAAAGATTGCCCAAGCTAATGCTCAAGAAAGCAAGCTGTTTCGGCAAAAATCTTTAGAACGCCTAGCTTCTCCTGAAAAACTCGACCAGTTGATGCAGGTGGTCAATCCCAAAAGCTGGCTGCCTTTGGTTACTCTCGGTTCAATTGTTGCAGCAGCAGTGGGTTGGAGTGTTTACGGTAAGATTCCTGTAACGGTAGAAGGTCGAGGGGTCTTAATTTATCCCAGTAAAGTTGTACCAGTTCAGGCGAAAAGTGCGGGACAGCTACTAGAACTCAAGATTGAACCAGGAGATCGAGTAAAAAAAGGAGAGGTAATTGCTACTGTAGCGCAGATCGATCTCCGCAAGCAGCTAGAATTAGCCCAAGCTAAATTAGTTCAGTTACAGGGACAAGATCGTGATGTTGATTTGCTGCAAGCTCAAAGGAGCGATCGCGACATCGAGTCTATCTCCGAACAGCGTCAGGCTTTAGCACAAAAATGGGAAATTTTGGCCGAACTTACTCCTACTTTAAGAGATAAAGGATTAGTCTCGATAAAACGCGATCGCACCTCTTTAGAAAGGCGTCTACAAATTCTGCGGGAATTGATGCCTACCTATAAAAAAAGACTGGTAGTAAGAAAAAATTTATTTAAACAAGGAGCGATTTCTGATGATGTACTACTACAGGCGCGACAGGAATATTTTGATAATATCGCTCAGATAAATGAAGCCGATTCTCAACTCAAGCAGCTAGATTTTAAAGAAGCAGATGCGTTAAAAGAATATCTTTCTAATTTAAACGAAATTAAAAATATTAAAGCTCAATTACAGGAACTCCAGAGTAAAAAAGCTAATATCGCCCAACAAGATTGGGAAACTTCGACAAACCGCACTAAGGAAATACAGGAAGCAGAGCGAGAAATAAACCAATTATCCGAGCAAATCAAAGACAACAGCCAGATTGTCAGTCAACACGCTGGAAAAATCCTCGAAATTACGACTAATCTCGGTCAGGTAGTTCAGGCAGGAACACGCATTGCCAATATCGACATCGACAATCCAACAGACAAAATGGTCGGGATTACTTATTTCCCTGTCGAGGATGGTAAAAAAATTCAGCCAGACATGACAATTCAGATTACCCCGCAAACAATTAAGCGCGAACGCTTTGGCGGTATTGTGAGTAACGTTAATAAAATCTCGTCTTTTCCCATTACTAAAGAAGCTGCTGTCAGTGTCGTCGGCAATCCCGAAGTGGTTGAAGGCTTAGTGTCTAAAGACCAACCAGGACTAATGCAGGTGTCTGCTAGTCTGCAAACCGATGCTGATACTTTTAGCGGTTATAAATGGTCTTCTTCTGCTGGTCCTAACTTAAAGATTTCCCCTGGAACTACGACGAGCGCTCGTGTCAAAATTGATGAGCGATCGCCTATTAGCTATGTTATTCCTTTGTTGAGGTCGGTCAGTGGTATCTACTAGTTCTACTTTAACTCGATTCAATCCTCGGCAGTATATACAAAAATTGCTGCCGTCTCGTCGTCGCGTCAAAACTCCTACACTGCTACAGATGGAAGCAGTTGAATGTGGTGCTGCTGCTTTGGGAATTATTATGTACTATCTCGGTCGCATTGTACCCCTGCCAGAACTAAGGCGGGAATGCGGTGTGTCTAGGGATGGTTCAAAAGCTTCTAATATGCTCAAAGCTGCCAGACGCTATGGACTGGAAGCAAAAGGCTTTAAAAAAGAACTGACCCAGTTGCGAGAACTCCCCCTACCCTACATCGTATTTTGGAACTTCAATCACTTTTTGGTAGTTGAAGGCTGGGGTAAAGAGAAAGTATATCTCAACGACCCCGCTACAGGGCCCTGTACGATCTCTCTCCAGGAATTTGATGAAGCATACACTGGTGTAGTGCTGGTGATGCAGCCAGGGGAGGAATTTAAGCGTGGTGGTCGCAAGACGAGTATGGTGCTGGCTTTGTGGTCGCGTCTGAAGGGGACTACGGGTGCGTTAGCTTACTGTTTACTAGCAGGATTTTTGCTGACCTTAGTGGGGTTGGTAGTTCCCGTATTTACCCAGATATTTGTCGATGAAATCTTGATTCAAGGACGACAACAATGGTTACGTCCTTTGCTTTTGGCAATGGCGATCGCCGCAATTCTTCAGGGTGCATTAACTTTACTACGGCTACGCTATTTACGTCGTCTCAAGATTAAGCTAGCTGTAGGTATGTCTAGCCGTTTTCTCTGGCATATTTTAAGGCTACCCATCAGTTTTTATGCCCAGAGGTTTGCAGGAGAAATTAGCAATCGTACCAGCTTAAACGACCAGGTTGCCGATATTCTTTCTGGACAGTTGGCAAGTACGGTAATTGATACGGTGATGCTGGGTTTTTATGTCATAGTCATGAGTCAATATGACTGGGCATTAACGGCGATCGTCGTTACCTTTGCCCTAATTAACGTCATTACCCTACAATCGATTTCCCGACAACGTAAAGATGCCAATCAGCGATTAATTCAAGACTACGGTAAAGCAGCAGGTGCGTCGATCGCAGCCCTACAAAGCATTGAAACTCTCAAGGCTTCAGGGTTGGAGTCAGATTTCTTTGCCCGTTGGTCGGGATACTATACCAAAGCGATTAATTCTCAGCAGGAATTGGGAGTTACCAATCAAACTCTATCGGTTTTGCCCGTACTGTTATCTGCCCTTTCAGCAGCTTTTTTACTGGCAGTAGGCGGATTGCGAGTCATGGACGGACACCTAAGTATTGGGATGCTAATCGCTTTTCAAGGCATGATGCAAAACTTCCAGCAGCCCGTTGACAGTTTAGTCAGCTTTGGCAGAACTCTACAAGAGTTGGATGGTAATTTAATTCGCTTAGATGATGTTTTAGATAATCCTACCGATCCTCAGCTAGAACAAAGAAGCGAAGACCAGTCCGAATCAACATTTACGCCTAAGTTAGAGGGACACCTGGAACTAAAAAATCTCACTTTTGGCTATAGTCGCCTTGAAGCAGCTTTAATCGAAAACTTTAGCCTCAAAGTCAAGCCAGGACAACGAATTGCCCTCGTTGGGGGGAGTGGTTCGGGAAAATCTACCATTGCCAAGATGGTTAGCGGACTATACGAATCTTGGTCGGGAGAAATATTACTCGACGGTAAACCCAAAAGCGAAATTTCCACTCAGCTATTAACTAACTCACTGGCAATGGTCGAACAGGATATTTTGATGTTTGAAGGCACGGTGAAAGACAACTTAACCTTGTGGGACACTACCGTCCCCGATAAATATATTAAACAGGCTTGCCAAGATGCAGCAATTGATGATGTGGTTCAGTCTCTACCTGGGGGATATAATGCCGAACTCGCCGAAGGTGCAGCCAATCTCAGTGGTGGTCAACGACAGCGATTAGAAATTGCCCGCGCTTTGGTTAATAATCCTTCGATCCTAATTATGGATGAAGCCACTAGTGCCTTAGATTCGGAAACCGAAAAGATTGTCGATCGCAACCTGCGACGTAGGGGATGCACCTGTCTAATTGTGGCACACCGCCTCAGTACCATCCGCGACTGCGATGAAATTATCGTTCTCGATCGCGGAAAGGTAGTCCAAAGAGGCACTCATGAAGAGTTATGGCAACAAGAAGGGGTATATGCACGGTTGATTAAGAGTGGGTCAGGATAACGTAGGGGCGTTTCGCGAAACGCCCTTACAAAATATGTTTTTTATGGTGGCAATTATAAAATAATGGTTAATCAAATTGGTAGACAGGATTTACCAGGACAATTATATAAAATTAAGGGCAATGAGCCGATATTGCTTAACGATCCGCAGACGGTTTGGCTAGTTCAGACTGGTGCGATCGCAACTTTTGCGGTGACGGTTAAAGATGATTTGATTACGGGTAATCGGCGTTATTTGTTTAATTGCGAATCTGGTGAAGCTCTTTTTGGAACTGTTCCTAGTTCGGGCAAGACTGATAGCCAAATTCTCGCTGTCCCGATTGGTGAAACGGAGTTAATCAAAATAGAGCGAGAATATTTAGATTTTTTAGTTACCAACGCCGACCTAAATATTCTCGCTCTTTGGGTTAAAAACTGGCTGGATAAATTTAAAGATATTCTTTCGACTGCTTCGATGCCACCAATTCAGGTAAAAGCAGGACAGGGACGGTTTTCTTTAAATAATGGTCAAACTTGGCAACCAGAATCGAATACGGTTGTTTGGCTGAAGATTGAGCAGGGTTACTTGCGCTGGCTGGGTAAAGAAGAATTAACTTTAACTAATGCTACTGCAACTATACCGCTTAATGATGCGATTTGGTTATCGGCAGATGGTGCGGTTCAGCTTACTACGCAAACTACTAATACCTTGCAAGATGCCAACACTTTTCTGGCAGGACTTTCTCAGCTACACAAGCTTTTTCTCACCTACGTTAAATTTCAAACCACACAAGAATATCAAGAAGAACTCGACAGGTTAAATGCTCAATCAAACCTTGACCGTCAGGTAACTGTAACGGCATTAAGCGAGTTGGCATCGCCCTTGATGACGCGATCGCCAGATTTATATGCTGGTGGCGCACCTTTGTTAGTGGCAGCGGGGGCTGTAGGCAGGGCTTTAGGAGTAACTATTCGTCCCCCTTCTGCTTCTGAAAACCTCAATCGAGTTAAAGAACCACTAGAAGCGATCGCTCGTGCTTCTCGGTTGCGACTGCGACAGGTTTTATTGCGGGATGACTGGTGGACGACTGACTGCGGGGCATTAGTGGCATACAAAGAAGAACAGCCTGTAGCATTGTTACCTGTAAGCGGCGAGCGCTATGAACTGTTAGACACTGTAACCCAAACCCGTAAAATAGTTAATGCCGAGGATGCAGCTAGTTTAAACCCAGTGGCATATATGTTTTATCGCTCTTTACCCGATAAAGCCCTAAACGTAGTGGATGTCTTGAAATTTGCCTTATCTGGTCGAGTTAAAGATCTATTCGCGATCGCTTTAACGGGGATTGCAGCTACCTTATTGGGAATGCTGACTCCTTATGCTACGGGAATTTTAATCGATAATGCCATACCCGATAGCGATCGCGGATTGTTATTACAAATTGGTGGCGGTTTAATACTGGCTGCCTTTGCCACCTCTTTATTTCGTCTGACTCAAGGATTCTCTCTACTGCGAGTGGAAACTACTTCTGATGCTTCTACTCAAGCTGCGGTTTGGGATCGACTGCTAAACCTACCAGTTTCTTTTTTCCGTGAGTATACCACTGGGGATTTACAGTCCCGCGTCAGTTCGGTAAGTACTATTCGCCGTCGCTTGGGCGGTAATACTCTGATTCAACTCATTACTGGTTTGTTTGGGCTACTCAATTTAGGACTGCTATTTTACTACAACGTTAAGTTGGCTTTAATTGCTGTAGCTGTTGCGATCGTCGTGGTTATAGTAACTTCTATTTCTGGTACAATTATAGTGCGAAAAGTTCGTCCTCTACTAGAGATTGAAGGTAACATCTTTGGGCAAATTGTCCAGTTAATCAACGGCATTTCCAAATTAAGGATAGCAGGGGCAGAAAAACGCGCTTTTGCAGCCTGGAGTAAAAATTACAGTCGGCAAATCCAGCTAGAATTAAGCACCCAATTAGTAGAAGATATCGTGGCACTATTTAACACCGTAATGCCGACTATTATTTCTGGGGTACTGTTTTGGTTTACTCTCAAGCTATTAACCGAAGCACAAACAAAAGGTGAAGTTGGTTTAACCGTCGGAACTTTTCTTGCGTTTAATGCTGCCTTTAGAACCTTTCTTCAGGGTGCTACAAGCGTTAGCAATACCGTAACTGATACTTTAGAAGTCGTTCCTCAATGGCAACGCGCCCAGCCAATTCTAAAAACCATCCCAGAGGTAGAACTTACCAAAGCCGATCCAGGTAAACTTATCGGTAGAATTACCATCGAGCGAGTATCGTTTCGCTATCGCCGCGACATACCTCTAACCCTAGAAGATGTTGACATCCACATCGAACCAGGAGAGTTTGTTGCCCTTGTAGGTGGCTCTGGTAGCGGTAAATCAACGCTATTTCGCCTGTTGCTAGGATTTGAAACCCCAGAAGAAGGCAGCATCTATTACGATGGTCAAGACCTATCTGGTTTAGACATCAGTGCGGTGCGCCGACAATTGGGAGTAGTGCTACAGGGTGGCAAAATTATGTCAGGTTCTATTTTTGATAACTTAGCTGGCGGGGCGCGCATTACTTTAGAGGAAGCCTGGACAGCAGCAGCAATGGCTGGATTAAAAGCTGATATTACCTCAATGCCGATGGGAATGCACACCGTAGTTAGTGAAGGCGGAGGCAACCTTTCTGGAGGACAAATACAGCGGTTACTCATTGCCAAAGCTCTAGTGCTTAAACCGCAAATTTTATTCTTTGATGAAGCTACCAGTGCTTTAGATAATAAAACTCAAACAATTGTCAGCGAAAGTCTCGATAAATTTCAGGTAACTCGCATTGTTATCGCTCACCGACTCAGTACTATTCGTAACGCCGATCGCATTTACGTTCTGCAAGGGGGTAGAATCGTTCAGCAGGAAAGCTTTGATGAACTAGCCAATACCAAAGGAATCTTCGCTAATTTAATGCAAAGACAGATGACTTGACAGCAAATCATTTGCCATCGCCTAGTAGATCGAGAATTTTCTATTGCCAAAATGATTGTATGATTGGATTTTAAAAAATAGGCGCGTAATCTATACAGTAAAGTAATTAAATTAACGGTTGTGTCGCAAAAACTGAGTTAAGGTAGCAAAAATCTAGAAGAAGACAAGATTTAGTCAGCTATTGCGAAGATTTGATTAATGAAAGAAATTTGTCCCAGGACATCTGCTTTTTCTACATTCTCAATCTGTCCTAATC
>DATNPK010000015.1 GCA_036703275.1 Coleofasciculaceae cyanobacterium
TCAACGCAGCATTAAATATTTTAGCGGTCGGGCAGACCGTGTTTGCTTGTGGATCTGGCTCTAGCGGGGATGTGTCTTTGACAGATTTAGCTATCCAGGGATGAATCAAGAATCCCACTCATTCATGTGTGGGAGTGTCAACGGGATGAATATTACGATGCCAATACTTCTCAGCCTGGAATTTTGGAGTTGATATTAGCTAAAGCCAGACATGGAGATACAGGAACGGCAGAAGTGCTGTTTGATAAGTCTTGTGGGATGATTCATTCTCTTAAGGAGTTTGCGTAGAATCTTTCCATAAAGCATTTCTAATTAGCGAGATTATCTGAGGGGAAGGGTTCTTCCTCTCTTGGTAGAAATATTCCTTTAATACAGTTCGGGTTAATAATCGCTATTTGAATATGGTTCTGTTTTCTAAACATCGAACCTGGATATAAAGGCTCTCCTTCTAAAAAAGCTGCCCTAACAGAATCAAAACAAGTACCTCTTTTCTCTGCTAATTGATAAGCAAAACGAATGACTGCACAGTCCAATTCTCTTTTTTTGAAATCGAAATCCGACTTGCCAAAGGATGAGTTTTCAGGCAAAGGTTTTCTTTCTTCGTTTAAAGTTTCTTTGAAAAATTCAAAAGAATTCGATAAAAAGTCAATATACTCCTAATCTAACAAATCGAGACAATTTCCTAAATCCAGAACAGCACCCAAAACAAAAGGAGTTTTTATTGTTGAATTGGCTCGTTGACTATCTTCAACGGCATACTGAATGGCTCTTTGATGGTTATTTTCCCAGAAGTAGATCTCATTTCCCAGCCAATCATAGGAGTTATTGCTGTGACGAAAGTTGTCTTCCTGATTCAAAATACGAATAGCAGCATCCCTGTCTATCCCATGAAAACCATAAACAAAACTTGGTTTTGCTGAATACATCAATTAAATAACGAGTGGTTTGCCGTTTGCTCTGTCTTTGGCTACTGTCTCTGCTGAGAAGAATTCTTCACAGTAGTAACCAGACTCATCAATTATCTTGGCGTGCGACCCGTTTCAGCCTAACTACAATTGTAGGAACGCTGAGGGTATTCTCTAGAACCTAGAAAATACAATAACTCTAAACTCATGTAGGTTTAATTCCTACCGATGAATGAGACGTTTGAATCCATATCCTATGTGCTGCTAGGTAACATCATAGTGGTGCAGAGCTAGGATAAAAGCAGATAAGCTGAAAGCCGAATTTGGTGATGCTGCAAGGGAAGTTGTTTATGTTCAACAAAGACTAACTAATTTATTAAGCTTCGTTAAATTGAAGTAGTGGAACGGCTTTTACACTACAGCCAAAAGGCAAAAGAGGTTCTGTGTTTCTTCTTAATTCTAAGAAACAAAAAATAGAATATTATCTGCTAAGAATAATATTTTCTCATCGATAAACCCTCTCGGAGTAAAGATTAGGGACTAAGAACAACGTGAAATGAATTTAGGGAACGGGATAACCCCATATTTCTATCAAGACTTTTTCTTGATAAACCAGATGTGAAGCGTATGAAATATGGGAGTAGGATGCTGTAAGAAGCCAATGCTTAACCTGAAATAACAGGTAATGCCCGACAGGGATGGATGTAATGTCTGAGATATGCCGACGTACAGCCCTGAGTTTGAGTAGGCACTAAGTAGTTCTTCATAAGCCTAATACGCGGATGCGTACAGAAGGATTTAAAACTGACCCTTCCAAGGCGGTCTTGTGTGGGATGAATAGGAACGAAAGATTGTACCGAAAGAACCAGGAGTAGCCGTGTGCGGTGAAAGTCGCAAGCACGGTTTTGAATGGGAGTGTCGAGGAGCGATCCTCGGCTCGACCCCTAACTGTGCAGTCTACGAAAAAATGTATATTCTTATGGCAAATTTGTAAAGTTTTGTGATATTGTTAAGCATGAAAAATAACGCTATCAACTTAAAACTGAGACAGTTCTGAGCGATCGCTAAAAGTATATAATGTCACAGTTAATCAAAATTCAAAAAATTAATAGCCTTGGGGAATGTCCGCCCTAGTTTAAAACACTCCAGATTAACTAGAGCGATGGAATTAGTAATGTGAAAAAGCAAAAATGCTTGAAAAGTGGTGTTGAGTCAGTCAATCTATAGACGACTGAAATTATTTCACTATATTACAGAGAATACTGCTGTAGTCTAAATTTTATTTTGTTTTGATTAGCCACGTTTGTTTAAAATCGATTGGGCTTTCTTGAAAAGGGTTCACAAAATCTCTTGGAAAGCTGCGGGAATTCTCTATACTGTGGTGATTTTAACTGTATTCGTAGATTTGATGGTTGCGGTAGCTGTTGGGGTATTTGTGGCTAATATTTTAACTATTGATCGCCTATCTGAGATGCAATCTAAAGCCGTTTAAGCTATCACTGATGCTGATGATCAAATTGTTCTTAATGAGCAAGAAAAACAAATTTTAGATTTAGCCAGGGGGCGAGTTTTGTTATTCCATCTTAATGGACCAATGATTTTCGGGGTAGCTAAAGCGATCGCTAGAGAACATAGTGCAATTGATAATTATGATGTCTTATTAGTGGATTTGGCAGAAGTGCCTGTAATGGGAGTAACTTCGTCTTTAGCCATTGAAAATGCGATTAAAGAATCACTTGATGTAGGAGGAGCAGTCATCGTGGTTGGTGCTACGGGGAAAGTAAAACGTCGTTTAGAAAAACTAGGTATTGCTGGTTTGATTCCCGAAGCCCATTGACTCTAGCGATCGCCTAACAACCCTCAAAGAAGGTTTAGCTATAGTTCGGGAAAGACAAAGAATCTAGAAATAAACAGATCGATTGCTTAAAAATTAACTTCAAGGAGAAAATATTGAATTTAAACACTCTGAAAAGGCAGTGGTTTTTTAACATTAAACAAGACCTTCTGGCAGGGGCAGTGGTAGGACTGGCGTTGATTCCCGAAGCGATCGCTTTTTCAATCATTGCGGGAGTAGACCCCAAAGTGGGACTTTATGCCTCATTTATTATTGCTGTTATGACGGCGTTTTTGGGGGGAAGACCAGGCTCGATTTCGGCTGCGACTGGGGCGATGGCACTGCTGATGATCGATTTAGTTAAAGAACATGGTTTGCAGTATCTTTTAGCCGCCACTCTATTAACAGGAGTATTACAGGTAATCTTTGGGGTACTAAAACTAGGTCGCCAAATGAAATATGTACCTAGAGCGGTAATGATTGGTTATATCAATGCCTTAGCGGTGCTAATTTTCTTAGCTCAGTTGCCACAACTAACTAATGTGCCTGCAACTGTTTATATCCTAACGCTGCTTTCTTTGGCAATTATTTATATTTTGCCTCGCTTTACCAAAGCTGTCCCTTCTCCCCTCGTGGCTTTAGCAGTAATGACTATAGCCGCGATCGCCCTTAAGTTAGATGTTCCTACCGTAGGAGATATGGGAGAGTTACCCGCGACTCTCCCATTGTTTGCTCTACCTCAAGTTCCATTAAATCTGGAAACTTTGAGGATTATTTTCCCCTATTCATTGACTCTAGCGATCGTAGGTTTATTAGCTTCCTTTCTCACGGCTGCTTTGGTAGACGATCTCACCGATACTCCCAGTGATAAAAACCAAGAAGCCAAAGGTCAAGGTATTGCCAACATCGTGACAGCTTTTTTTGGCGGTATGGCGGGTTGTGGCATGATCGGACAATCGGTGATTAATGTGCAATCTGGTGGTCGAGGTAGGCTGTCAACCCTCTCTTCAGGAGTTTTTCTGTTGTTTGCTATTTTGGTGTTGAAAGATTGGGTGCAACAAATGCCCATGGCTACCCTGGTTGCGGTGATGATCATGGTTTCTATTGGTACATTCCGCTGGTCATCTTTTAGAAATATACGCCGAATTCCTCCCACTGAAACACTAGTGATGTTAACTACGATGTTTGTCACCATTTTTACTCGCAATTTTGCCTTGGGTGTAGCGATAGGTATTGTCATGAGTACGGTATTCTTTTCCCGTAAGATTGCCCTGCTCGTGTTTGTGGATAAGGTTTTAAGTGATGATGGTACTCACCGCATTTATAAAGTGGCTGGTCAAATTTTCTTTTTATCAAAAGAGGAATTTCTCCAATCCTTTGATTTTAGGGAACTGGTAGAACGTATCACCATTGATTTAACCCAGGCTCACCTTTGGGATCAAGGGGCAGTGGAAGTAGTTGATAAAGCAGTCAGCAAATTTCGCCGTAATGGTACAGAAGTAGAAGTGGTTGGTTTAAATGAGGCCAGTGCAACTCTCTTCGATCAATTGGCAATTAATAAGGAATCCGCAGTCATGAAAAATCACAACTTTTAACCATGAAAAAAATTTTACTTTGTACTGATGGCTCGGCTTTCGCGGCAAACATTTACCGCTATGGCGCATGGTTTGCCACTCGACTAAAGGCAGAGGTAGATGTCCTCTGTGTGACTGATATTCGCAGTCAACAGGCGATTCCTATAGAAAATTTAAGTGGTAGTATTGGCATTGATGCTTCAGAAAATTTGCTTAATCGCTTGGTGGAATTAGAACATGAGAAAGCTAAGATCAATCACCAAAAAGCTAAATTAGTTTTACAAGAAGCAACCCAAACCCTTAAAGCAGATGGAGTAGATAAGATTAATCTTCTCCACGAAACGGGTTTTCTGGTCGATTGTTTAGAAAAATTTGAGGCTGACTGCGATCTAGTTACGCTAGGGAAACGAGGTGAAACAGCTAGTTTTGCTTCTGGACGTTTGGGGGCAAATTTAGAAACAATTGTGCGGAGTAGTCAGAAACCTTGCTTAGTGACTTCCCGTCAATTCAAGCCGATAGAACGAGTGCTAATCGCCTATGATGGCAGCCCAACGGGGCAAAAAATGTTGCAGTTTTTAGTAGATTTTCCGCTCTTTCAAAGACTGCAATTACATCTAATTACTGTTACCAAAAATAGAGCTGAACCAATCGCGATCGCTCGACTCCATCAAGCTGAACAAAAATTCGCGCTTGCTGGATTGGAGTTAGTTTCTCACCTCCTCGAAGGAGAATCAGAAAAAGCGATCGCTCAATATATTACCGAGCAAGATATCAGTCTATTGCTAATGGGAGCTTATGGTCACAGCCGTATCCGTCATCTAGTTATCGGTAGCACCACGGCTCAAATTTTACGTAGCAGCCCTATTCCAGTACTGGTGTTTCGGTAATTACTTCTTATATGGAAAGCTTTGGGGCATAACTCGATCAAGATTTCAAACATTAAAACTTAAACACTCTTGCTTCACTTCAACAGGCTATTTTTAGGGCATTCAATTCTTTAATACCTGAGAAAGTTGCTTCCTTAACTTCTTACCGCGGAACCTGCGTTCACTCTTTTATCTTAGATGCTCTCTCTATTTACTGCATTTTAGTGCATTCTCTTTGAGAACTGGTATCACTACGTGACACGTTAGAGCTAATAATTTGTCTGTCACCAACAACTAATATAGGTTAATAACAGGCGGTGGTCGGCACGATAATTATCTGTTAGCCTATACTAGCTTCTAGTGTTCAAGCTGCTGGTTAATTATCGGTGTCTACCAAAAAACGCAACGGAATCGGTTACTATTGTTTTGCCTGTCTAAGTATAGGCGCGATCGCTTTATCTGTAGCTGGATATTTAGGTAGGCTAAATCTATTTCTTGAGTTTGCTTCTGGCTACAAGTTGCAATTTTTGTTGATGGCTTTGTGCAGTCTAGTTTATTTTTTACTGACTCGTAAAAAACTATGGATCGCAATTAATTTATTTTGTGTGTTGCTCAATTTGGCTGCAATTTTGCCTTGGTATTTCAATCAGCCAAAGATTGTTAATCGTGAGCGGTATGAACCATTAAAGGTTTTTTCCTATAATGTTTTGTGGCAAAATAAAAATTACGCACAAGCGATCGCCTTAATCAATCGAGAGCAGCCAGATATAGCGATTTTCCAGGAAGCAGTACCCCACTGGCATTCTGAGTTAATAGCTCTAAAGTCTAGCTATCCTTATCATATTAGAGCAAAACAGCTAGAAATAGAAGTATATAGTAAACTGCCTTTAAATAATCCCCAAATAAAGCTATATGGTACTTATCGCGGCTTAGTTATTGCCGATATTAAAGTAGGCGATCGTTTAGTCAAGTTTGCTGCAACTCATGCTTACCCTCAACTATATTGGGGTCCTGGAGGTTGGCTAATTCGGAATCAGCATCTAGAAATTGGTATCGGCGAATATGTCCGAAATCTTCAGCAACCAGCGATCATATTGGGAGATTTGAACGTCTCGATGTGGTCGCCTTTCTATCATTCAATGATCGAACGTTCTAGTTTACGCAATGCTCGACAGGGGTTAGGTATCTTACCTACTCATTCTATAGTTGCTCCTCAATTTGCGGTTCTCTCTGCTCCAATCGATCATTGCTTAGTAAGTTCCAATATTCAAGTTACCAACTTTAAATTGGGTCCCGCCATTGGTTCAGACCATCTGCCGATTACTGCTGAGTTATTAATTCCTCTCAAACAATCCGCATCGTAAACAAATAGAGTTGTCGCTAGATTCTCGTCTGTTATTGGATTGCTATAATCCTATTTGCTCAAACAATAATATATTTATAGTTAACACCAAGCTTATGCTGTTGATCGCTGCTTTTATTTTGGCGTTTATTTTTGCTAGCTTTGTTGAATATTGGCTACATCGCTTAATGCATATCTTCCCCCATTTTGGTCGAGATATCGTTCCACATTACGAACACCATCGCGAAAACACTGCTAACGGAGTATTAGTAGAATTTAAAGATTATTCAATGGTAGTGCCTTTAAGCTGGGTCACTTTTTTTATTTCTGTCCCTATAGGAATCAGCTTTGTGGCGGGAAGTCTGGTTTATGCTGCTTTTTCTGCCTATGCACATCAGTTACAGCACGAAAATCCTGTTAAATGTGTTTGGTTAAAAATGCCAGTCCACTATGTCCATCATAAATATAATCAGTGGGAACACAACTTTGGCTTGGCGGTAGATTGGTGGGATAGGTTATTTGGCACTTATAAAGCAGTCGATTGGTTAACTGAAGCAGAATTAGAACGCGCGGACAAAAAGTATTGGCAAATCAAGTGGTAATAAAGTCTTAAATTCATTTGGCAGACATAAGATACACTATTGCGCTCAAGGTGCATAAGAATTAAACTTCGTTCCTAATAAGTTAGTAAGCAATTGAGCAACATAGGGACTTATTAAAATGAAATCTTATCATCGTTTCCAATCATTATTTTTAGCATTATCAGCGATCGCTAGTACTACAATAATGGCTGTCCCCCAGGTAAAAGCAGCTTCTTTTGCTGAACAACAGGTAAGCCAAGATCAATTCGTGGTAGTAGCTGTTCCTTTTGGCTATCAAGAACATCGCTTAGAGATTATTGAGCAAATTTCTGGCGATCAACAGTGTTGGAATGAGTCGGGTGCAGCACCAGTTCAAGTAGATTTATTGCTTTTGGATTTCGATCATACGAATAGTTGCCGACGTATCATTAACACCAATGGTTATACTCTACGCCTTGATGGTGAAGATGACAGAGTTGCTCATGTAGTTCAAATTGTCCAAGAGGGTGGCGAACTCAAACTGATTGCGTTTCATAAAGATCCTTCTCAACCCAACATTGAAATTGGCAGTACTAATGGTCTGAGGGATAGTGCGATGAGAATTGTTCTTAATCCTGGCTGGAAAATTAGTAAAAGGGTACATGAGGGAAAAGCGATTAATCATCTTTACCTAAGCGGTACTTCTGGCACGACTAACAGCGATTATTCAACTAGCGCTTCTAGTACAACCGTCAATGGCAATAGTACCAGTACCAGTTCCAGCACTACTAGTGTTAGCCAAGGAACAAATAGCACTCCGCCAAGTAATGTAGACACCAAAGCTTTGGTCAACAGCGTCGAACAAATTTATAACAACGTAGTTACTCCGATCCTGCGCGATCTATCACAAGAAAACACCAGCAGCCAGTAAAAGTCAGAAGTCAAGGGGATAACATCACAAGAGTTATAGCTACTTTAAGTCAAGAGTACTGTATCAATCGGATTTAGTATTACTACTTCCTCTACTTCCTTACTCTCCCGCGCCTGCATGAGTTGACCATGCCTCCATCGATACGGGAACAATCGGCTCAATTAACTCGATAATTGCTTGAGCATAAGATCCGATTTCGCTTTGCGCCCCTGCACCTAAACGTAAGCCAATAAAGTTGAGCAATGCTTGTAAAGAGACTGTCCAAACCCAAGAAGTATAGACTGAAGGAATTAATACGCCCCTGGCTTGTTCTCTACCTACGCCCAGTTCTAATAGCTTGCTGTAGGCTTGATAGCTATTTTCACACTGCTCTTGATAAATGGCGATCGCTTTGTGGTTAAAATCCTCTGCTAAACTACCAACGGTTGCTTGTTTGTTATTTTTTGATTGTTGTCTAAAGGTTTGAGGAATATAAAATTCGTTGCTATCGTCAATGGCTACATAGCGAAAACTTTTTTCATTCCAGCCCAGTTGTTCATCGTTATGATTACTAGCGACTACGTGCTTCCACCATTGCCGACATATGTATAGCGGGGCTTTTACCTTGAACTTAAATACTACTCCCCTAAAGGGTGAAGTATGTTGATGCTTGATTAAATAATTAATTAATTTAATATCGCGATCGCTCAAGTTAACCGAACTCTTTTCAAAAGAGGCTCTAGCATCATTAACTATACTTAAATCATTGCCCATCGAATCGATCAGCTCAATTCTACTTTTTCCATCATTTAAAGGATCTATATAGCCCATTGTCTTCGCCTAACATTTAACAATTAACAATTAACAATTAACAATTAGCCATTAGCCATTAGCCATTAGCCATTAACTCCGTGAGGCAGCCCTTTATCTGTCATCAAACCTTTGGTAAGGTTACACCAGAACCTTGGTTTTGATATTTACCGCCGCGATCGGCGTAGGTTGTTTGACAAGATTCTCCTTCAAAAAATAATAGTTGCACCACCCCTTCGTTGGCATAGATCTTTACATCAGCACTCGAAGCATTGCTAAATTCTAAAGTAATACTTTGACCTTGCCAAGAAGCTTCTAGAGGTGTTGCATTGGCAATGACACCGACGCGGGCATAGGTTGACTTACCCAAGCAGATAGCTGTAACGTTGGCAGGCATTTTAATGCTTTCTAAAGACGCTCCTAGCCCATAGCTGTTTGCTGGAATAATAAAGTAAGATGAGCCATCTTCGCTGCTGTGCAACTCTGCCTGTTCTAGATTTTTAGAATTAAACTTTTTGGGATCTATTACTGTACCAGGAATATGCCTAAAAATTCTAAAATCGTGAGGCGATAGACGAATATCATAACCGTAAGAACTAAGTCCCCAACTAATTGTCGGTATTGCTTTTTCTGCACCTAAGACAGCTTTTCTAATCGATTTTGATTCAAAAGGAGCAATCATCCCCTGACGAGCTTGTTCAATTATCCACTTATCGTTTTTAATCATGTTCTAGGCAGTGTTGCCAATTGAAAATTTATCAGCCGAGAGTATCTTACCAAGCTAAGTATCTAT
This sequence comes from Coleofasciculaceae cyanobacterium, assembly GCA_036703275.1. Lineage (NCBI taxonomy): Bacteria > Bacillati > Cyanobacteriota > Cyanophyceae > Coleofasciculales > Coleofasciculaceae > Coleofasciculaceae cyanobacterium. Next base: position 9,595 of record DATNPK010000015.1, read on the forward strand.
CTTGAAATTAAACCGCTTTTGAGTCTCCTTGAACCTTTACTGCTTTTCTCGTTTGGCTCATCATGCGATCGCTATATGCCGAGCGATCAAGGTTGGGTTTTCTAGAAATATTGGTTCGGGAAGTAAACGCTACCAAAAAGGGCAACAAACCACACTTACAACGTCAAGAAAAATTCAATAAGATGATATCAAAGCGAGAAAAGAATAAGTAAAAATAAAATTTACGGAGAGAATAATATGGCGATCATTCGTTATAATCCTTGGCAAGAAATGAACTCTTTACAACACCAGTTAAATAGAATGCTTGATGATGTTTTAACTCCAGCTTCTGTAGCTGAGTTTGGCAACTTTTCTAAAGTTCCCGCAGCCGAACTTACCGAAACCAAAGAAAACTTAGTTCTTCGATTAGAATTACCTGGAATACAGCCTGCCGATCTTAATATTGAAGCAACAGCAAAAAGCGTTTCTATTTCAGGAGAACGTAAGTCTGAGGTCAAATCTGAAGACGAAGGCAAAACTCGTTTATCCGAAGGTGTATCCTTTAGGACTGAGTTCCGCTATGGTAGTTTTCAAAGAGTAATTCCTCTACCCGTAAGAATTCAGAATACTGAGATCAAAGCCGAATATAAAGACGGTATTTTGCACCTCACCTTGCCCAAAGCTGAATCAGAAAAAAACAAAGTAGTTAAAGTCAATTTGTTAGACCAAACTAATGCTTAATTAGTTTATTTAATCTACTGAGGCAAGTTGTAATATAGCTTAGATACTACCAGCCATAGTTAATTTATGGCTGATTTTTTAATAGGAAAATATAGTTGATTTTCTCTTAATTTATCAAGCTATTACAATCTGATCATTAAGATAGTCTTGTAACTGTCGGTCATGATCGTGACTAAGATCTCCCAAAGGTAATTCATCTCTGGAAAAAGCTTTTACCTGCAATACTTCTAACTTATCTTCGGCGTTTAGTTTTCCTTCTGCTTCAACTTCTAGCAATATAGAAATTGAGTGTATTCGAGGATCGCGTTTGGGGTTAGAGTAAACTCCGCGCAAACGTCTGATTTTAATTAGCTTCAAACCTGTCTCTTCTTCAAGCTCTCGACTAGCAGCATTAGGAATATCTTCTCCCCAATCAATCATACCTCCTGGTAAACCCCATTTGCCTGAATCGCTACGCTGGATCAAGACAATGCGTCCATCTGGCAAAACAGGGATAATTGTCGTGCCAGTGACAGGATGGCGGAAGATAATACCGAGTACAGTGGAAACAAATCGCCAAGAACGACGCATAAAATTAAAGTTTATAAAGGTTAAATTCAGGTGATGAAAATGGTTATAAAAACTAACTATTCAGCTTTGAGCGAGTAAAGATTTAGCTCGAGCGATCGCCTGATGGACTTGTTCAAAACCAGTGCCGCCATAGCTATTACGGGCAGAAACTACCTGTTTGGGTGCGATCGCTTCATAGATATCGGCTTCAAAAGCGTGATGCAGTTCCTGCCATTCTTCTAAAGTGAGGTCTTTGAGCAATTTTCTCGCAGCTATGCTGGTTTTTACGACTTTACCTACCAAATTATAAGCCTCACGAAACGGAACGTCTTTAGACACTAAATAATCAGCAACATCAGTGGCGTTGGAGAAGTCTTCGGCAACGGCTTCTGCTAGCCTGGTAGTTTTAAATTCGATGCCTTCGTTTAATAGTATTGTCATTACCTTTAAACAAGCCTTGATGGTTTTGACGCTATCAAAAATTCCTTCTTTATCTTCCTGTAGGTCTTTATTGTATGCCAGGGGTAAACCTTTCATAATGACCAACAAACCTTGGAGATGTCCAAAGACTCTGCCTGTTTTACCTCGCACTAATTCAGGAATATCGGGATTTTTCTTTTGAGGCATGATGCTCGAACCCGTGGCGCAAGTATCTTTTAAAGTAATAAAGCTAAACTCTTGAGATGCCCAGAGGATCATTTCTTCGCTCAGGCGACTGAGATGCACCATAATTAGGCTAGCTGCACAAAGAAATTCGATCGCAAAATCGCGATCGCTTACTCCATCCAGGCTGTTTTCATAGATATGCTCAAACTCTAATAATTCAGCAGTACGTTTTCGATTGATGGGAAAAGTTGTTCCCGCCAGTGCGCCACAGCCCAAAGGAGAGATATTAGTCCGTTTATAGACATCTTCTAATCTCTCCCAGTCTCGTTGGGACATCTGAAAATATGCCAAAAGGTGATGAGCTAAACTTAACGGCTGCGCTCTTTGTAAATGAGTATAGCCAGGAATAAGAGTTTCGACGTGCTGTTCGCTATGAATGAGCAAAGCTGCTTGGAATTGCCGTAAATATTGCTGGATTTGCCTGATTTCGGTCCTTAAATATAGTCTGATATCTGTTCCTACCTGATCGTTGCGCGATCGCGCCGTGTGGAGCTTTTTTCCCACATCACCGACTATTTCGATCAGTCGTCTTTCTACTGCAAAATGAACATCTTCGGCTTCAACACCTGGATTAAAATTACCCTGCTGATATTCCTGGCGAATCTGTGATAAACCTGACACTAGCTGTTGCACTTCTGCATCGCTAATAATTTTGGTTTCGCCAAGCATTTTAGCATGGGCAATTGAACCATCTAGATCGTATTCAATTAGTTCAATATCGAAACCAATGCTAGCGTTAAAAATAGCGATCTCTGGATTTAATGGTGATTCAAAGCGATCGCTCCAAGATGTTGGCTTGTTCACAACAGATAATAATCAATTACAGGACTAGATTATTTTAAGTCATTAGTTATTGGTTATTAGTCATTAGTCACTGATTATAGATAATTAGCTTGTAAAACCTTTGAAGGTGTAACCGAAAAATGTCCCAATCAACAATGCCCAAACCTGCCCTGATTCAATAAAGTTTTGCCAAGCATCGGAAATTTGCCCCAAAATATCGGGATCTTCAATTTGTTGAGCTAATAGACTAGAAATAGGTAACAGGTAGTTATGATAAAACTCAATTGTTATCTGCATCAGCCGATCGTTTAACAATGCTTCCATAAGAATTACAGTTTTATAATAATTAAAACTGCAACCAATCTAATCTTGGTTGATTAAAACCGCCACTAAAAAACATGATTCAAGCTAGATACTTACAGCAGTTTTCATGCTTAATAGACTAGGCTGTTGATTAGCTAGTTTATTAGCTATTAGCTTTTAGCTTTTAGAGTTTCTCAAACAGGACAATGTGACTTGTGTGTTCTATTCAACCGAAAAGCGCAGCAATGTTAATCATCGAGCTAATTAAGCGATCGCCAATTTGGGGAAAATCAGCAACCCATAACGAATTGCTCTTACGAGTCAATGAGTTATTCGATCGCCTTAATCTGCATCACGATTGAGGTCATATCATCACCACAATTCTTGTTCGCATCACTAAACTGCTTGACCTGAACAAAAACATGGTCAAGAATTTCATCTGGAGTTTCTAGGTGCTGACAAGCCCATTTAAAACAGAGACAGAGGTTTTCTTCATCAAAGCGATCGCCAACTTCATTGGCAGCATCCGTGAAGCCATCAGTGTAATAAATAATTGTATCTCCTGGAGCTAGCTGTACCGTTGCATCTTCATATTCTGATTCCATATCCAGACCGATCAGCATTCCCCAACTATCCAACTTTTCTAAAGTATTAGTCGCTTTACGCCACAGTAACGGTGGATTATGAGCAGCATTGGTAAAACAGAGGGTTTGTTTTTGCGGATCGTATTCGGAATAGAACATACTCACGAAGCGATGCGAGTTTTCTAGATCGGCATACATCACTCGATTGAGATGGCGCATAATCTGTGCTGGAGAATGACGATTAAGGACTTCTGCGCGCAGCATTCCCCGTGTCATGGTCATAATTAATCCCGCGGGGACACCTTTGCCCATCACATCGCCAATCACAATACTCCAAGGAACATCAGACCCAATTTCTGGCTGACTATTTTCTAAGCGGTCATAATTAGTGGGAATAAAATCATAGTAATCTCCGCCAACACGACTTGCAGTCTGGCACTTGGCTGCAATGGATAATCCCCTAATCTGAGGACACTTGCTAGGCAGCAAACGTAATTGAATTTCTGAGGCAATTTCTAATTCACGGTCTTGTCTTTCTTTGGAACGTAACTCTACCGTTAATTCATGATTAGCGATCGCTACTGCCGTCTGATCCGCTACTAACTGAGTCAATTTTCTCCTGGTTGGAGTCCAAGTATAATCTGTTTCGGTACTAAATACATAAAGGCGACCTTGTTCAATATTTTTGACCAGAATCGGAGTGCCGAAAAACTGAATTTTTGGCTCTAACTCTTGAGCGATCTTTTCATCAATAATTCCTGATAAGTGAGAAGAAGCATTAACAGTTTTATGATGATTAATTGATGAGTGATTAATTTGGTAATTTACTCGCTCAAATACGCTGGTTACCTCTAAACCAATCTTGCTGTCTTGGCAATGAATTTGTTCTAAATGTACTTTGTTGCCTTTATATAAAATTAGTACCCCGCCAATAGAATCGGTAACTCTAGCTGCCATCAAAGGAGTCAGTTCTAAAAACTGATTCAGATTACTAAAGCTACGCAGTGCAAATCCCAAAGAGCTTAATAGATCTTGAATTTTATTTTGTTCCCTTTGAAGATTAGCCACTAATTCTTTTAGTGCCACAATTGGGTTAGAGTCCTTCGAGTCAGACTTGCCAACGCTATTATTTTCTTGAGAGGGATGGCTATGGGAGGATACGACAGTCATTGCCTCTACAAATTTAGACATTATTTTTTCAGTTCATCAGTCAAAAATATATTTAAAGTGCAGTAATGCTAAAACATCCAATTAGACAATATTAAAGCAACCTTTATATTTACCCAATTGATGACAACCCGATCGGGGTTAATCAAAGACGGTGCTTATATTTTACTTACCAAAATATAGGTTGATTAATAATAACCTGTAATAGCTGATACGCCAACAAAATGAAGTAAAAATACTTCTATCGATCGCAATAGATAATTATTTGAATTGTGTATTTAGTTTAACCATTGAGTAAAGCTTCGACAAATTCATAGCTAGAAAATGGTCGCAAATCCTCAATTCCTTCTCCTGCACCAATAAAGCGAATTGGTAAATTTAGCTGCTGGGTTACTGCTAATGCCACACCACCTTTAGCACTTCCATCCAGTTTGGTCAAAACAACACCACTCAGTTGAGCTGCTTTAGAAAACACCTGAGCTTGGCGCAAACCATTTTGTCCCAGAGTTGCGTCTAGAACTAGTAATGATTCTACTTTGGCATGGGGTGCTTTTTTATCAATAATTCGACGGATTTTCGCCAATTCGGCCATTAAATTTTGCTTGTTTTGTAGTCTCCCTGCGGTATCGATTAAAAGCAGTTCAGTATTTTTCGCTTCAGCAGCTGCGATCGCATCAAATACTACCGCAGCCGGGTCGGTATTTTTGCCTGGGTTAGCAATAACCTGAGTGTTAGCCCGTTCTCCCCACACCTGTACCTGCTGTACCGCAGCAGCACGAAAAGTATCCGCAGCCGCAATCAAGCAACTATAGCCAGATTTTTGCCCCAAATTAGCTAGTTTACCAATAGTCGTAGTCTTACCTGCGCCATTTACTCCTGTTAGCAGCCAGATATTAAACTCGTCTTTTTCAGGAACAAAAGCACTATCTTTTTTACCTGCTATGGGTCGATCGAGTATATCTTGCAGGATCGTTTTTAAATAGGCGATCGCTTGGTCTGGAGGCAGAACTTCTTCTTTTAATTTCGCTTGTAGAGTTTCAATGATATAGTCAGTAGCTTCGATACCAACATCAGCTTGCAGTAAAAGACTCTCAATCTCCATTACCGCATCATCATTTAGCGGACCTTTGCCGACAATAGATTTTAACTGATTGACTAGACCAATTCGAGTTTTACCCAATCCCTGCCGCAGCTTGGTCAGCCAGCTTATTTCTTCTTCTGAGACATCTTCTGCTGTCCTGCCACTCTTAGCTAGTACCTTAGATGACCAAATAAAATCTTCGTCTAATTCTGCTGCTACTGGTTCTGGTTGAGGACTTTCAATTGCTGTTTCTTTGAGTTTTTCCAAACCCTGAGATTTTTGCATCCAAGCTGGAACGTTGGCAACAGGTGCAGCAGTTTCCTCCGTTACTGATTCCTCAACAGTAGTTTGTGTTTCGGCTACTGGTTGAGCTATCTCCTCTTCTACGACTTCTATGACTTCTGTTTCTGCTGCTGATTCAACTACGTTTTCTGGAGCAACTTCTGTTTCTGTGTTTGCTACTAATTCTAATTCTTTTTCAGATGAAGTAGTTTCTTCTGTGTTTACAGCCTTTAAGACTGATTCCGATGCCGTTTCTTCAAATTCTTCTTTAGTTACGCCTTGACTCTTACGTTCTTGAATGTTTTTATAAGCGGCTTTAGCAAAAGCAAGGTAATCTGGTTCGGCTATATCCGTCTGCGATGACTCAGCCGATGTAGTTGTTTCTAGCTCAGTTTGGGGGGATGTTGCTTCAGGCTGCTGCTTTGCTTTTTCGTTACGGCGAAACCAATTAAACATTGTGTAAGAGAAAATGAACCTAGTTTTATCAGTTTATCGATAATACCAAGGTTCGCTTCAATATTGATTCTATATCTGGGTGGTAATTACACTACATTCAACCTGTGAATTTGAGTCTTGATTCTTTAATATTGGCAAAATTGGCAAAAAATCAAAAACTATCAGGCTGGATCTTGGTCGAATTTTTGGGTCAACTGTAATAATTCTTCTTGACTGGGTTTGTGTCCATCTTTAGTAGTGTATGGTTTTTCATCCTACGGTAAAAGCACGTAGGTTTTCACCTTACCTTTTATATGCCCAAATCCGTCATCCTAATCAATATACTGCACGACTTCTTCCGTTTTGTAGCGAACCTTGGTCATGTCGGCAAACTTATCATCTTTGCTTCTATACCCTAGCGCACAAATCACTTGGGCAGCGTAGCCTCGATCTGTCAAGCCGAGTACTTTATCAAACTCAGCGGGTACAAATCCCTCCATCGGGCAAGCATCGATACCCAGCAAAGCAGCACTGTAGAGCAAAAATCCTAGAGCGATGTATACCTGTCTAGTAGACCAAGCATCTGGCTGTAGTGGGAGAGGATCTTGTAAAAATCCTTTGATAGCATTTTCGAGTCCTGATAGCTTATCTTTTGGTGAGGCGCGAACTTCTACTATGCGATCGATGTAACGGTCTACGTCACTAGTGTTAATGTTTTGTTTGATAGCTAAAACAACCAGGTGAGAAGCATCCACTACCTGGGACTGATTCCAGGCGTGTTCCTGAAGCTGCTGGCGTAAAGCGGAATTTCGGATGACAAAAAACTTCCAAGGCTGCTGACCAAAAGAAGATGGCGCTAATACCAGGCTTTGCTCCAAGGTATACCAGTCATCATCGTCAATTTTCTGGCTGGGGTCAAACTTTTTGGTAGCATAACGCCAGTTTAACCGCTGGATAATTTGGTCTGGGGTCAAGTCAGGACGATTCATCAAATTAAAAGTAAATAAATGTTATTTGCACTATAAAATTTTTAACCGCTAAAGCGGCGATATTCTCAAGTTTTTTGGTCTATTTACCTAGTGAGATTAATACAAATACTACTGTTTTCCAAAGATATCTCTAATGCGATAAATTGGTCTTCTTTGGGATTCGTGATAGGTACGCATCAACAGTTCGGTGACTAAACCAAAACAAAATAGATTGACTCCAGTAATGATTAGCAACACAGCTAGAATAAGTAAAGGGCGATCGCCGATATTTTGATTGAAAAATAGTTTTACAATAGTCAGGTATGTTCCCATGGCAATACCTGTAACTAAGGAAATTACTCCGCCTAATCCAAAGACGTGCATTGGACGAGTGAGAAACTTCTTCATAAAGTAGACGGTTAATAAGTCCATAACAACTCTAATCGTCCTACCTAAGCCATATTTACTCTGTCCAAAGCGTCGTGCATGATGACGTACAGGTACTTCGGTAATTCTCGCACCTTCAATATATGCCAAGGCTGGTAAAAAGCGATGCAGTTCACCATAAAGGTTCATGTCGGCAATTAATTCAGAACGATATGCTTTAAGAGAACAACCGTAATCGTGTAGTCTAACTCCCGTTACCTTAGCGATAATAATATTAGCGATTTTGGACGGTAATAATCTAGTTAACGCTGCATCCTGTCTCTTTCTGCGCCACCCGCTTACTAAATCGTAGCCTTCATCTAATTTAGCTAACAGCATCGGAATGTCAGCAGGATCGTTTTGCAAGTCACCATCTAGAGTTACAATTACTTTTCCCGCAGCCGCTTCAAATCCCGCAGCCATTGCTGGAGTTTGTCCATAGTTACGACGCAGAATAACCGCCTTGAGATCTACCCGGATTCTAGCCAGATTGGTTAATACTTGGGTTGAGCCATCTTTTGAACCGTCGTCCACGCAAATAATTTCATAGCTTAAATTTGTTGCCAATACAGCATCAGCGATCGCCTGTACTAGAGTTTCAATGCTTTCGGCTTCGTTATAAATTGGCACAACTATTGATATTTCTAGCTGAGGCGAATTTAGAACTGAGGACAAACTACGATTTTCTAGAGATGGAGATGACATAACAAAATTAAGAGCTAAGCAGAATTTAATAAAATTACAATACTGTCTGAAAAATCGAGCTTTTTTGTATTGAACTAGATTATCTAGTATTAAATATCGCTTGTCACTATATTTGCTTGGTTTGTTGGAAAAGCAACGATTCTTGGACTTAATCTCACTAGTTTCTATTTTTACTTGTTAGAAGATAGAAGAATTTTAATTTGCGCCAGACGTAATTATTACCGATGAGATTAGTTTTTAACTGCTTGAAGTGTTTTGGTTTGGTCAGTTTGTTATATTGCGGCACAATAGCCGAGCAAAAAACTTGGGCAAACGATCGAGTTGAGAATTTTGAGTCAACTGTTGGAGATTTGGATAATAATCCTTCGCGGTTTTGTCGACAAGATTTGCCCGCAGCTATTGAAAAGACGATTAATCGTCCTGAATTAGCGCGATCGCGTTGGGGAATTGAAATTCAAACTTTGGCAGGAGAATCTTTATACAGTCTGAATGGAGATCGGTTTTTTACTCCAGCTTCTAGTGTCAAACTACTAACCTCTGCTGCTGCGCTACTGGAATTGGGTAAAGATTACAGGATTAAGACTTCTGTTTATAGCGTCGGAGATTTGCCAAATTTGACATCTTTACGTCTCAAAGGCCAAGGCGATCCCACAATAACGACTCAAAGCCTAAAACATATAGTACATCAGTTGCAGGATAAAGGGGTTAAACGAATTGAAAACTTGATTATTGATGATAGTTATTTTGCTCCACCGACAATTAACCCTACCTGGGAATGGCTAGATGTCCACAGCTACTTTGCTACGGCAGTTAATAGTACTATTCTCAATCAGAACACGGTCACGCTTACTTTGTCACCGCAGCAGATAAAACAACCAGTTAAATTTATTTGGAGTGATGCGATCGCAGCTCGTCAATGGCAGGTAATTAATCAAGCTACGACAGGTAAAGCAGATATTGATTACAGCGTAGAAATTGATGGAGATTTGGGTAAACCCGTATTACAGCTTCGAGGAGAATTAGCGGTTAATGAACCTGCTGATGTTTGGGATTTAGCTATAGTCGATCCTGCTCAATATTTTTTAGAATCTTGGCGCTTATATTTAGCCCAGGCTGGTATTACTGTCACTCGAGGAGTTGTGGTCAATCAGCCAGATCAGAATGAATTGGCAGCAGAATTAATGGTGATTTCTTCTCCACCATTGCAGCAAATATTAGCTGAAATTAATCAAGAAAGTAATAATTTATATGCGGAAGTTTTGGGCAAAATATTAGCTGAAAAATTAAATTTACCAAGTTCAATTGATGCTATTAGCTATAGTTTAGCCAAAATAGGTATCCAACCAAATGAATATGTTTTAGTTGATGCTTCGGGTTTATCTCGCCAGAATTTAATTACTCCACAAACTTTAGTTAAAACTTTGCGATTGATGTCGCAACTTCCCCAGAGTCAATCTTATCGTCAGTCTTTAGCGGTAGCAGGAAGCAGCGGTACTTTAAAAAACCGTTTTGCTAATACTTTAGCGTCAGGAAATCTCTGGGGTAAAACAGGAACTTTAACAGGAATTGGCACTTTGTCTGGATACCTATTTAGCGAGCAACACCCTGCGATAGTTTTTAGTATTTTAGTTAATAACTCGGAACTTAAAAACCAACAAATAAGACAAGCGATAGATGAGATCGTTATGCTCGTAAATCGACTTCAGAAGTGCTAGAGATCACTGACAAATAAATGTCGATCTGGTTGGGCAAAAATCTAAATAACTTAAGCTAGAAAATATAAAAAGATTGCCATAGTTTAATCAAGTCGATGTTAACCTGGAAACAACAAATATAAACCAACTAACTATTAAATCAACTATAAATACGGGTTAATAAAGATTATATAAGTCAATGAAAATTATTAAATTAAATTCAAATTTTAAATTTATACTTGCCAGTTTAGCGATCGCGATCGGGACAACATCTTTACAGCCAGTGAATGCTCAAAGTTCTCAAGATGGAGTACCTGAAATTGGCTGGAGCAGTAAATTAAGCAGTATGGGATTAGACAAAGCTGATAATATAGGCAAAACTTACAACTTTTATTGTCAACCTGCTTCGGGTGATATGCTCCATGCTCCAGTATGGGGAACTAATATTTATACCGTAAATTCTAGTATCTGTATTACTGCGGTTCATTCAGGTATGCTTTCAAAAGAAGGAGGAGTAGTGAGTATCGAACTACTTGAAGGTCAAGAATTTTATACAGGAAGCCATAAAAATAATGTAATCAGTGAAGATTACCCCAGCTCAAATCTTAGCTATACTTTCATTGGGGCAGTTGCCAATAGCCAAGATTCTCAGCCAAATCAACCACAACGTCGTGCTTTTGGAATCCCAAAAATAATGGTCAATACTTTACAAAGAGGCGTAGAGCGATCGATTGAAAGAGCAATTATTAATCTTTTTAAATAATTGTTCTGGGAATTTGGGCAGCATAAATAATAATATTTAAGAGATCTAGCATTAGTAAACTACTACTGGGTTTTGCCAGTGAAAGTGACTGAAAACCCTGAAGGGTCGGGGCTCCTGCTTTCTAAGTATGGAATAAGCCACACAAAAAGACTAGTTTTTTCGGTTATTTATTCCCAATTAAACTTCATATTCAAATAGTCTTCTAACTGCCGATTATAGGGTGCGAAATATTCGGACAAAGTTTTTCTCAAGCTAGGATCTACCTGATTATAAGAGCCAGCATTAACTTTGGGATAGTGTTCTGAAGTAGAGTTGGGCAAACCTAAAAACTTAAATACTTGTTCCATAACCTCAAGCGGATTGAGATAAAATGCTTCACTTTTAAGAATTAAAAACTGTTCGCGACCTAAAAGTTCAATCCAAGGTTTAATTTTGTAAATATAGAGACTACTCATGATGTTGTCTGGATCGTAAAAGCCAGTATTAGTAATTTCTGCTTCACTTACTGTGGCTAATCTATCGATCTCAGTAGCGATCGCCGTTGCTAAATCATCTTTGGTCAAGCCCGTGTTTAACTTATGGTAATGCCAAGATATGGCGCGATCTGCGGGGTTTCTCAGCAAGATAATAATTTTTGTCTGGGGAAAAGTAGCTTTAATCCGCTGCGCCACCTGAGGAAAACGAAGATAGTTAGGGCTAGCTTCTCCTGTCAGAAAATCAGCGCGATCGGTAATAGTTGGAAAATGTGCCAGATACCAATCAATGCCTCGTTGATAATTCTGCTGATAAAAATCTATTTCTTTTTTGTGGGAAAGCAAAACCTGGGGATGACGACTCAGATAGTAGTATATCGATGATGTACCACTCTTTGATGCTCCTGCAATGATAAAGTCGGGGCCAGATTCTTGTTGTTTTTTCCAATCCAATTTAGCTAAAGAAGGATAGGTTTGGATTGCCTTTTGATAACTACCAGTACGATAACAGTCTATTGCCTCTGGGACACGATCTTGTTGAGTCAAAGCATCGCCTAAATTACCCCAGGCGATAGTTATCTCAGGATGCTTGGTGACGATCTGACGATAAAACTCAATTAGCTCAGTTGATTGTTCCTTAGCGATGGGAGTATATTGCAGGTCAATATAGGCATTTTTGAAGTTAGGGTTAAGCTGAATCGTTTGACAATAAGCAGCGATCGCTTCGGGAAAACGACTTCTCGCTCTCAACAATTTACCTAGTTGATAATAAAGGTTGACTGTTACCTGAGGATGTTCTGCTAACGTTTGTTGATACCCAGCCAAAGCTGCGGTTTCTAGGGGTGATGATTCGCAAATATGCTGAATCGCCTCAGAATAAGAGGCAATAGATAAATCGTATTGCTTCAAATGCCGATATACCAAACCTAAATTAATCAAGGTGTTGGCACATTGAGGATTAATAGCGATGACTTGATTGTAGGCGAATAGAGCCTGTTGCCACTGCTGTTGATTTTGCCACAGTAACCCTAGCTGATAGTAAGCTGCTAGATGTTTTGGCTGTAAGGCGATCGCCTGTTGCCAGCACGATTGCGCCCGATCATATTCTTGAAGTTGGTATAATGCTAGACCCCAATGATAATAGACCTTAGCTGATGGTGATAACTCTGTCGCCTGTTGCCAGCACGATTGCGCCCGATCGTATTCTTGAAGTTGGTATAATGCTAGACCCCAATGATAATAAACCCTAGCTGATGGTGATAACTTTGCCGCCTGCTGAAAATTATTACTGGCTCTAACCCATTTCTGTCTTGCTGCTAATATTGAGGCTAAAGCAAAATAATAGCGGGAGTTTTGAGGATTATTTTTAACTCCCAGACGATAGACTTCGATGGCCGGTTGATCTTTACCTTGTTCGGTAAGTAAGTTAGCCAGAGTATTGTATGCAGACCAAAAGTCGGGTTTCAGTTCAATTGCTGCACGATAGCAGGCGATCGCTCTGGCGGGTTTATCTTGTTTTTGTAGAGTTTGACCGAGCTTATAGTGCTGTTGGGCGGTAACAGACTGAGGCTGCAATTGTAATGCCGTAAATAAATGATTAGCAGCTGGGCTAGCTTTGCCACTTTGGCTCAAAGCTCCTGCTAGATAGCGATGTGCTTCGGCAAAATCTGGCTTGAGGGCAATTGCTTGCCTGTAATTCTCCACCGCCTCATGCCACTGTCCTTGCTGGGTATATAAATTTCCCAGATCGGTATAAACCTCTGCTGGCTGCGGACTAACTGTTATCTGGCGGATATATTGAGCGATCGCTTGTTCAATTTGGGCTGAATCTAATTTAGATTGGGATTGTTCTTTCATTTCATCTGATCGACCTAGGACTGATTATTTAAAGCTTACGAATAATTAATTGAAATATTGGCGCAGATAAATGAACTCGTTGCCACTGATGCTCAACTGAGTTGAGAAAGCGATCAATTCCTGCCTGCGGATTTTCTTGAGCATCTTGGGGATTACGCCAGCCGTAATAACTAAAAATGATCAATCCTCCTGGCTTTAATAGTTTCCAGGCTAATTCCGTGTTTTTCTCGCTGTGTTGGCTGGATTTACAGCGATCTTGAAGATTAATCAGATCGAAACTATTAATAGCGCAGCCTGCCATTAATTGAAGAGTATCTCCTTCGAGCAAAGTTACTCGTTCTTTTGCACCAGTTTTAGCAATGTTCTCTAAGAATTTAGGTTCAAAGCTGGGATCGATACAGCTAAGTTGACTTGTTGGTTCGGTTAACAATCGATCTAACATCCAACAGCTTGACATTCCTTGATAACAGCCGACTTCTAGAGCCTTAATCGAATTGCCGATTAACGGTTTGAGATAATCCAACCAAATCGAAATACGATGGCTAAAAACATCTACGGTAAAAAAGTAATCATTTGCCACGCACTGATGCCATCCGCGTTGTTCACAGGCTTTCTGAAAATTTACTGCTGCCTCAGATAATCTACCTTTTTCTCGCAGAGCATTACCCAAATGACTATAGATCCAGGGATACTCTTCCACTAAATTGAGGATGGCATAGCAGGTTGATATTGCCTCGTCCCATCTTTTCAAGATGAGAAAAGTTTTAACTAGATCGCGATAAGCCCAGGGAAAGTCAGGAGCATTTTTAATGGTCTGGTGAAAACAATTAATTGCCTGCTCAAAGCAGCTTTTTTGTAGATAAACAGTGCCTAACTTATACTGCGCTCTAGCTTCGGTTGGATCAGCAGCTAAAATCTTTTGGTAAATATCCTGAGCCTCATCTAACTTACCTTGCCGTTGATAAATTTCTCCTAGATCGAAAAAAGCCGCAACTACTCCCTCACCTCCTGCGGTAGCTTGTTGATAACAGGCGCTCGCCTCAATCATTTTTCCGCGTTCTTCTAAGGCTTTAGCCAGCTTATAGTAACCCTGCTGGTTAAGCAAGTTTGGGTTAAGCTGAGTTGCTTTGTACCAACACTCCATCTCCGCATCTTGACGCTTTAGTTGACCATTAATTTGAGCCAAGGATGAATAGACACGGGCAGAATCTGGCAAATACTTTAAAGCGCTTTCAAATAAATCGAGGGCTGCTGACCAATTTTTCTCTAATACCTGTAGCTCTCCCAGTTGAGAGTATACTTCTGCTAGATTTATTTTGCTTTCTAATGCCAAAGAATGCCAAACAATAGCGCGATCGAAATCACCCCTTCCCTGAAGCAGATTACCTAAGTTGTTAAAGGCAGCCTGCCATTGTTCTGGATAGTTCGTTTCTGGTTTAATTGCCCGTTTACACTGAATGATTGCTTGAGCTAAATAGCTGGAGTTCACGGCTAAAATATAATTGATTTTTAAAGTTTACTGTTGTTGAGCGAGTATCAATAGTAAATGCTTATAATCTTTTCCCGCCAGTATAATGTCAAGTAAACAATGCTCCGTCTTCCGCGGTCAAAAGAATCTGTCCTAGTTCTGCTGCGATAAATGTTGCAAAACTAGTTGGAGAGAATCAATACTAACTAAAATATCTTCGGTTAGAGCATTCTGATACATTAAGTTGCGTAGAGACAAACAATCAAAATTTTGTCCAACTACATAGTAATGTTGCAACTGTAGCTGCTGGCTAATCATCCAGTAATCTGTTCTGACATAGTTGGGCGAAAATAGTTCAACAATTGTCGCATTAGGCTGACAAAAGACTATATTAGTCAGTCCAGAGCCATGAGGCGCAACGACAATTTCGGCATTGGCAAAGGCTGCCACCTGTTCTAAAACTGACATTTCTTCCAAAAATACCGTTTGAAATCCTTGGCTATTTAATAACCGACTAACTTCGAGTTCGTTGATTAACTGTCTATTTTTGGCTTTGGCTCGACTAACATAAATTTTTTGTCGATTACTTTTAGCCAAAGTGACTTGAGGCAAAAAGGTTTGTCTCAAAAACTCGATCGTACCTTGAGGAACCCAGTCTAAATATCCAGGAAAAGAGGGAACGATCAGTTCTGTAGCTTGAATATGACTATGGCGATCGCTTTCGATAATTTTGTTTGATTCAATACCCAGTAGACTTAGAGTTTCTCGTTGAAAGGATTTACTCAGACTATTTACCACAAACCAATCGATTTCTTTAAGTTCAATATCGCTACGTCTGAGTAATTCTAATCGAGGAATAATATCAAACATCCAATGATAGTAAACATGACCAGCTAAACCCGATAATAGAACAACTTTACCCTCAATTTTTTCAACGGGAGGAATAGTTTCTTGCTCAAAAATGCTGTGTTCAGCTCGTTCTTGATAGGGACATCCAGGCAGAAACCAAGGATAGTCTCTAGATAGATCCCCAAGCAAATAATTATCTGGAGTAATTACCGCCAAACTATTGCAGATGACCCAAGAATTTTTTTGTGGTGCAACCCAACTTCTACCCTGTGGAATAGTGACTACAAAAGGAAGTTGCGCCCGAATGGTCGGAGCCTGCTCTAAAGAACATTTATAGACGTTTTGCCCAATTTGCCAAGGTTTAAACTGCTCGATTAACTTGCTCATACACTTATGGCAGTTAACCCCACCACAGTCTAGATGAGATACTTCCCCAGGAGCAATCTTGATTAATTCTGGTCGCTTAGTTTGGTTGGTTTTGACGGTGGTAGTTTTCTTGTCTGACCACAAAACCTGAACATAATCAAAATCTTTAAGATTACAGTCTCTCACCCAGTCTTGAGTATGGTGATAGATTTCGGCAGGTAACGCAGATAAATTATCTTCTATCGGAAACAAATTAGGTAGATTTTCCCAATCAGGAGCGCGCTCTATCTGCCTATTTAGAACCGTTTCATAGTATATCGCCTGTTCTGCTTCTTGGGTACGTTCTAGAACTTTACCTAATTGAAAACAAATTTGGGGATGGTCTGGTTGCAGTGACAAACCATAATGGTAAACGGCAATAGCTGCATTTAACCTTTTTTGTCGGGCGAGACAATTACCTAATTTAAAATACAGTTCGACGTTTTCAGGCTCGATCTGCAATGCCCGTTGATAATAAACTTCAGCTTGCTTTACTCCTCCAAACTCAAACAACACGTCTCCCATATAGCTGTAGGTTCGCCAGAGATGATAATAAGCTTCGACATTTTGTGACTGCTTCAAAGCTAGAAGAAAACGAGCGCAGCTGAGCTTAGCTATCTCTAAGAGATCTTGAGGACTAGTGGCTAACTTTCCCTGATAATAAGCTTCAATAAAACTGGGTTCTAGCTCAATTATTTGGCGCCAACAGTCTAAGGTAGATGCTAAATCGCCGATTTTTTGCTGCGCATCGGCACAATTACTATAAGCTAAAATATTTTTTGGCTCTAGCTCAATTACGGTACGAAAACAGGCGATCGCTTGAGGATAATTACCCTGTTGTTGCCATAGTCTACCCAAATTATGGTGTGCTAAAGCCATCTTGGGATCCAAAATGATCGCCGTTTCAAAGCTGCTGAGAGCTAATCCTGGTTGCCGATTAAACCAGTATACCTGACCCAAATTATTATGTAAGGTTGCCCAAGTAGGGTCAAGAGCCAGACCTTGTTTAAAGGTATCGATCGCCTGCTGATATTTTTGTTGTCTGGCAAAAGTACTGGCTAAATTGCTGTAGACTCTGACTAATTTGGGCTGGAGGGCAATTACCTGTTGATAACTAGAAATTGCCGCTTCTAGCTCTCCTTTATGATCGTACAGTACCCCTAGATTGAAGTAAGCAGCAGCATAATCAGGTTTGATTTTAATCGCTCGATCGTAAGCAGCGATCGCCTGATTCCAATTACCTAATTGATGCAGCACCACTCCCAGATTGTACTGTAGTTCTGCCCAATCTGGTTTAAGGTTTAAAGCTTGCCTATAGTGCCACGCAGCCTGGCTGGGATTTCTTTGTTTGCTGTGTAGTAAGCCTAATTCAGCATAGATCTCTGCTTGATTAATCGAAGTATCGAGAATTTTTTCATAAGAACTAATGGCTTCGGCGAGTTGACCCTGTTGAGTAAAAGCTCTGGCTAGATAGGCATAGAAATTAATCATCTGGGGATCGGTTGCATCACTAGAGCCATGCCTGATGTCGATCTCTTTTTGACAGATATTAATAACCTGTTCCCATTCTTCTCTCGCTAAGTGAGACTTGATATTTTTGAATGAGGAATCGGATTCGCCTCTTATCATTGACGGTAGTGGGAATGACCCTAGTTCAAATTACAAAATACAGACAATAACTCGGACAATTTAAAAATTGAACCACCTTAAAACATGGATTAAACCTAATTAAAATAGCCCACTTTTTCTCAAATTAACTTAATTAAGATTTTAAGTTAAGTACCTAAATATACTGTAAGACCCACAACTTTTCGTCATGGGTCTTACAAATATTACCTAAATTTTAGACAAATTAGAGGCAATTAGGCTTGCTTGGTTAAAACAATTCCCAGGTATCACTGTCGCCCTTTTGAGAGGCTTCAATATCTAAACCAGTACCGATATCGATTGCTGGTTCTCCATTGATCGATACCATTCCTGTATCTGCATCGTAACTAACATCACCGTCGCTGACTCCGAAAACTCGAATAATGTCGGCAAAACCATCGGCTTGAAAGTCGACAATTTCATCCCCTGCTCCTGATTCAAATTCACTGGCAGCAAATTGAAAAACATCTGCACCAGCACCTCCTTTGAGAGTATCTCCTATCGGATTATCGTTTGAATCCATTCCAGGTAAACCACCTGTAATAACATCGTCTCCAGCGCCACCAAAAATAAAGTCGGCACCAATTCCGCCTTCAATTATATCGTCACCTTCGCCACCGCTTAGAACATCTTCGCCAATACCACCTTTTAGTAAATCGTTTGCATCTCCACTAAAAATGGTGGCATCTCCTGCTCCTGCAATAATCGTATCCTGTAGTGAGCCACCTATTATGGTTATTGGCGAATCACCCTTAACTTGAATGATATTTTCTTCTCCTTGTTGAGCAATAATTTCTAGCTGGCTACCAACAATTGTTGATTCAAAGGTAGAATCAGGAGTTTCCAATGTAACGATACTTGACATAATTAATCCCCACTATTTATGATCTTAATTCGACCAAATTTGTCGTTAATAACTAGGCAATAAAACCATCAAAAACTATAATAAATCACATTTAATTTATTTCTAGTAAGACAGAATACAAAAAGAGAAATTAAGTAATTTTCATGTCTTTAATTATCTATTTTCTCTATAGTTTGCCAAATGTCAACGGCTTTTGCTTAAGTAAAAACCCTAGTTTTTTTGAATTAATCACTGGCATCTAAGTAAAAATACGGCGACATAGTCGTAGAATGTAAATACAGCCAAAAGCACGATTATACATAATAATTGTACTCATAATAATCTAAATTAGATTATTATGAGTACGTGTTAATACATAATTTTTTATAGTTTTAAATTCTAATAATTTTTCTTTGATAGAGATATAAAACAGTTTTAATTTTTATTATCTGGCTCTATTTTTAAATTAATTAAAATACTCAAAGTTAACAAAATATAGGTAGATGCTTTGGCAGCAGGCAATGTGTCGATTTTGCCTGATTATTTTGAGAAAATTATGAATTTGTAGTTGTATTTACTGAGATACCTTATTGATTAATTTTAGCTACTTATTTTTGACAAGAAATAATTTAAATTCGGTATTTTGTCATAATACCATTTTGATTAAAGGCAAAAATTGAGTTCGTTAGCAACACTTTTTCATGAGTAAATTTCAATTTTCAAACAATATTTAGATTGAAAATTGAAATAAAGATCTGTTATTAGACTAGTCAAGTATTATTTTCTTTAAGCTTTTCTGAACTTTAAACTAATGAGTCTTATTTAAGTCTCATTTAAGTCTTATCTAAAATAATTCAACTTGAGCGTATTGTAAAGAGCATTTGTCTATAGCGGTTCTCATTCACGTAAGGTACAGTCTGACACCCTGGTTTTTTGCTAATAGCTAATAGGACGCGAAGCTTATACTAAAGCCCGTGCATGATTCACGGATAAACCGCACTCCGCCCTTCGGTCACATTTGCCCTAAAGGATTCCCTTCGGTCTCGAAGCTTATCCTTTAGGACTCGCTTGGCGACGCGAAGGACGCGAAGCTAATCATGCACGGGCTAGTCATGCACGGGCATCGTCCGAAGGTGTCCCTGAACGGACGACACGTAGTTAGTGCTTTAGCATACCGCTACGCATATACCATGCACGGGAATCATGCACGGGCTAATGGTTCATGGGACGCGTCTCCAGACGCTAATCCTTTAGGGCTAATTGAGGTGTACCTTAAAATATGAAAATTGCTATAAAATATCTTTAGGTCGAGTGCTTGATACTAAATCCTGTTTTGATAGAACACTTTCAGAAGTCACAAGTCACATTGTCCTGCGGGAAGAGGAAAAGTCAAAAGCGATGCAGCGGACGCGAAGGACGGACGCGAACTTCTAATCCTTTAGGGGACTTTATAAGCCCCGTCGTCGCAAGACGACTGGCGGGCGAATAAATGCCCGCGCAGCGACTGCGTAACTGAAGTCAGAAGAGCTATAGCTACTTTAAGTCAAGAGTATATACGGTATTGTCTTCAGGCTCTTGGCGATAAGAATCTTTAAACTAGGCTTGTCTGAGTAAAGCTTCTACTTCTACAGGGCTGGGTTGAGCCGCGATCGCGCCAGATTTGGTTGTAGTTAAACCACCCACCGCACAGGCATATCTAACAATATCTCGAGCCACTTGAGGATTGGCTAATTTCTGTATACCATGCTGGCAGAGTTGATGAATAAAGCCAGCGATGAAAGCGTCTCCTGCACCAGTAGTATCTTTAACCGATACCTTCATTGGATTGACTGTTCCTTCATTATCGCTGAGACAGTAGCTAACTTCGGCATCTCCATTACTCACTAAAACTCCTTCCAAAGAGCCGAGACGATAAGAAATTGCTCCTGCATCGGCAGTATCAAACAACCACATTGCTTCTTCTTCAGCCAGCTTGAGAAAATCTACGTACTGCCAAAGCTGCTGAATTAAAGGAAGTGCCTCCTCTTGATTGAGCCAGAACATTGGTCGCCAATTAACATCCAAGATAACCTTTAGATGATGTTCGACGGCCAGCTCCAAAGCCCGAAACACGGCAGCTCTGGTTTGAGGATAGGCTAACTCAAGAGTTCCCAAGACTAAATATTCGGCTTCTAAAAACAGTTCTGACGGTAGTAATTCAGCCTGAAGATAGGCATCAGCGAACTGATCGGCTTTTTGGTCGCCAAAACCAGCAAAAGTGCGATCGCCTTGCTCGGTACGAGTAACGTAAACAACCCTAGTGGGAGCTGTTTCGTTGTGTTGAACTCCAGAAATATCAACTCCAATTGACTGTAGGAGTTTAACTAATTCTTTGCCTGGCTCATCTTTACCAACACAGCCAATAAATGCTGAAGGAGTACCTAATTTGGCTAAGGCACAGGCAACATTAGCCGGCGCGCCTCCTGGATAAGAAGTCCAAGATGTAACTTCAGATATAGACTTGCCCAATTGATCGGCAAGACAATCAAATAATATTTCCCCGAGACAGATAACTTTAGCAGGGCGATGGGCGATCGCTTTATTGTTCAACTTGCTCCCTCAAATACGTACCAACTTCCTGTATTTCTATTTCTAATTCTCAGGGTATTGTTTCCTGAAAACAACAATGTTTAAAAAGGTTTATATTTTATGCCGACCTCACTTTAACAATTGTTTAATAAAGTAACTTTTTACAGCGCAGTTTAAACGTCACCTCTAATTTCTTCAACTACTCCATCTCGTAAAACAATTTCTACATTGAGTTTTTTAACCAGATTGTCTCCTGGTTCGAGGCGAAAGAAACTTTCCATTTGTGCCTGAACAACTTCTTGGTTTAGTTCTAATAGCTGAATTTGCTGTAGCTGCTGTAAGAACTGATTTTTCTTTTCCAGCATTTCTGCCTTCTTTTGATTAACCTGTCCCTGAATATTTTCAGTTTGTTTTTGTACCTGGGGATTTGTTGCTCCTGCTTGCTTAGTAATTTCTTCGATGGTTCTTTTTCCTTGCATTTCAAGCTGCTGCATCTGTTTGTCTAACTGTGCCACCTGTTTTTGCAGTTGTTGGGTTACTTCTTCCTTCCACTGAGCCGTGACAATAGCTTTTACAGTTACTGGACGTTTTAAAAGTAGGCTGGCATTAGAATAATCCATAATCTCGGTTCCTTCGTTAATTCTTAGTTTCAATAGCAGCTTAAAGGTTACAGGTTGTTTTCTAATCTAACTAGATTTTCCCTAAATTTTTAACCTTTTTAGTTGTAGCTCAAAAAACCTATTTTGGAGTAATTTGTCGCTTGATTAATTCTAGATAGTGATTGAGTATTGGTGAATGATGACTAGGGAGCGCAGAGTCAAGAATTAGTCTGAAAACATTTGGTCGATCACAGCTTGATACTTATCTGTAACCTGAGGACGCTTGATTTTAAAAGTTTGAGTCATCGTACCGTTTTCTTGAGAAAATGCTTCTGTAATGAAGCGAAAATAGGCAATGCGATCGTCTGCACGATAGCCAGGACGATTTTTTACCTCACGACTGAGTTCATTGCGATATAAATTAATTATTGCCTGGTCATTGAGATCGCTTTGAGCGACTGCTTCTGTCGAGCTATTAAGTTCAGGTAGCTTAAGATTTAGATTTTGCTCTGTAACCCATTGCTGTAGATTTTCTAAGTTAGGTACAATCAATGCCCCTATAGCTCGCCGATCCTGTCCTACTAGGATAATTTGGTCGATATAGACGCTACGCACACAGGCATCTTCAATCGGCTGAGGTTCGATATTTTCGCCATTGGTTAAAACTATCGTATCTTTGGCTCTTCCTGTTAGAACTAGATCGCCGTATGGGGTCAACCAGCCTAAATCACCACTGTCAAACCAACCCTGCTCGTCAATAGCCTTAGCGGTGGCTTCAGAGTTTTTATAATAGCCTTGCATTACCTGACTACCGCGAATTAAAACTAGTCCTCGTTGCCCTTGAGCTAGTTCTTGACGAGTTTGCGGATCGACAATTTTAATTTCGGTTTCTGGTAGCGGCTGTCCTGCCGAGCCTCGAACGTTGTGTTTGGGAGTACGAGCATTGGTGATTGGAGAAGTTTCTGTTAGTCCATAACCGACAAAGACATCGATGTTAACGGTTTGATAAAAATCGTCGAGATATTTAGCTAGGGAACCCCCTCCGCTACATACAGCTTTGATATTACCTACCCCATCACGGATTTTACGGTATACTAGCTTGTCTGCCAGGGCATGAACTGGATAAAGAGAAGCTGCTTTGAGCTTGGCGATCGCTCTTGCTCTAGGCGAAGCATTAAAATGTTCTAAACTGATATTATTGCCAATGCGCTGCGCCATGATATAAGCCTCAGACTGCTTGAGAAAAAACTTGACTAGCTTTTGCTGGGATGCAGACTGTCCACTTAACAGCTTTTGCACCCCTTCATAAAGAGATTCCCAAAGGCGAGGCACGCCAACCATATAAATAGGCTGAAACTTTTTTAAATCCTGTTTAAAATAGCGAATGGTCGTATATACCTGAGTTGCTCCGTGAGCCAAGAAAAAATATTCCGCAGCCCGTTCATAAGCGTGCCAGCTAGGCAGAATTGACAGGATTATATCCCCAGGTTGGGGCTGAAAAACTGTTTTGACGTAATTTACCTGATGTAACAAATTACCATGACTCAGCATTACTCCCTTCGGTTTTCCTGTAGTTCCAGAAGTATAGAGTAAAGTAGCTAAGGTATCTCTATTTTGAGACACAGGCTGTAGCTGATGGTTTTGCCCCAACTCCATTAACTGTTTAAAGTTAATTGTTTTAATTGAGGTAGCTTCAGGGGGTGTCTCGTCGCTCAACAGAACTATTAGTTTAATAGGCAGATTAGCTAGTTCAGAGATTAATTTATTTAAAGTTTTAAAATTTTCCACTACCAAAGCCGTGCTGTCACTATTTTCGAGAATGTAAGCTAATTCTTGCTGTTCTGCTCCCGAAGAACGTACCACATCTACTGCACCTGAGGTCATAATGCCTTGATCGGCAATCAACCAACGAGGACTGTTATCGGCAAACAACGCCACCTTATCCTGAACCTGAACTCCTGAAGCCTGTAACCCAGAGGCAAACTGTTGAATTTGAGCGTATAAGTCTCGATAGTTAATGGCTACTTCTGGTTGGGCATGAGAATCTTGTAAAGCAATGGTGTCCCCAAATTGGTCAGCAGCTATCGGCCAGATTTCAGGCATAGACTCCAGATCAATATAGTCAAAAGCAATGTCTTGGGCGTGGTTGGCGATCGCACTCTTATCTGTATTCATAATTATTAATCTACAATTACCCAGAATAGATAAATAATAATCATTTATGTATTGATATTCAGGGTTTAAGTAGACAATTTAATATTTGAACCAAGTTATAAAAAATATTTGTTTGGTACATCTAAAGATTTCTTCATTCCCAGTCCCTAATTAAGCCGATAGGTAATTTCTTCAACTTGCCCTGGCGCGCCTAAAATCTTTTGCTGCTGATTATTAAAGCTAATTACCACTCCTCCAGCATTCCCCGCTCTAATTGTCACCTGTTCTTTTCCAGTCCATTGACGCTGAGTACCTTGAGGAAGAACACCTTCAAAAGCGACTTTTCCATCTACCATGACCTTGAGCCAGCATCGCTCCTGCAAATTTATACCAACGCTTACCGCCTCAGAATTATTCGATTGAGAAACAAATTGGGGTGTAGCTTCTGGCTGAACTTGAGCAGTAGCGTCGGGTTTTGGTTCGGCTTTGGGAGTTAAAACTGGGCTTTTTGGTGGCGTTTGATTGATAATAACCGGGCGTTCTACCAAAGTAGCGATCCCTTTAACCGAAACAATGACCAAGAAAATATATAGCAAATATAAATGGAGCGATCGCAACTGAAAATTTAGCCAGTATTTACGAGGGTTTTTTGGCGGCAAATTACTAGTTACCACGCGATCGCTTTGAGGCTCGACCGAGAAATGGATCTCGTTTGCCCCGATCTCATTGGCAAATTTAGCCACCAATGCTTGAATATAAAAAGGCTCTGGTAATTCTTGAAGATCTCCTGCTTCAATTGCTGCCAATAGCCGTTTAGAAATATGTGTTTTAGCAGCTACAGCATCAAGAGATATATTTTTAGCCACACGAATACGATTTAGGCTAGCACCTATATCCTGTAATTTCTGTCGATCCGTAGGTGAATTATTGTTAGTCATACACTGCGCTCCTAGGCTGTGCAGCTACTTTGAGAAATTTGGCGTTATAATTTTTCAAAAACTTAATTTCAGCTTGTTCTAGATGTCTATATTTACCTGGAGGAAGTTCCAAGTCCTTAACCATACTTAAAGTAATTGAACCAATCGCAATACGATGTAACCTTTTTACCTCATAACCAAGTTGTAGTGCCACACGACGTATTTGTCGATTTCTACCCTCAGTCAAGACAATTTTGATGATTGTTCCAGCTTTGTTAGATCTAACCAAATCAATTCTGGCAGGTAAAGTCTTTTTCCCGTCTAGAACTATGCCCTCGCGCCACGAAGCTAGATCTTTTGAAGCAAGAGATCGATTTAATTCAACGAGATAGGTTTTAGGCAGATGATAGCGAGGATGAGTCAGACTAAGAGTCAGTTCGCCGTCGTTAGTTAAAATTAAAGCACCACTGGAGGCAAAATCTAATCTGCCAACTAGATGAATTCCCGTTCCCAACCTCAGACTTGTCGGTAATAGCTCGATTACGGTAGAACGATTCTGAGGATCGCAACAAGTAGAAACTACTCCCGCTGGTTTGTTTAATAATAAGTAGATAGGCTGGGGGCGATTAGTTTTTTTGACTGCTTTGCCATCTACTTGGAGAACATCCGCAGTTAAGTCGACCTGATCGCCCAACTTTACTATTTGACCGTTAATCTGAACTCTACCAGCTATAATCATTTTTTCCGCTTTGCGTCGTGAGGCAATTCCCCACTGTGACAAAACTTTTTGGACTCGTTCAGACATCAAAAAACATTCCCAACTTGCATTTGTTTACTTTAATTTTACGAAAAAAGTAGTAGTCTCACAAAGACAGCGAGTTAGTTATATATTTCCCAAAAAGTCCGCGAAAATATCAGGGAATTTAGCTAAAAAGTCAACTCGTTTAAGTTACGGTTGTTGACAAATGAGCTGCGGTCGCGATGGTTTTCGGTACAATTAAAATATTCAAATAGCAATAATTAATCAAATAAACAGATTTTTAAAGTTTATGCTTGATTTACAACCAGTTTTCGAGTTTTCTCGGCTTAATTGTGTGACAATTTGTGCTTTTCTCGTGCCAGCTAATTTAATCGCCACGATCTCTACCTTGATTTTGGTAGCTACGGGTCAATCATTATCAAAAATGCGTTGGTCTAAAACTATAGCCTCTTTTTTGGCGATTACTTTATTTCTCCATGTTTCTACCTGGTTTGTTGTCGGTGTGATTACCCCTGTCACCTTTATTTTGTTTGGGTTAGGAACAACTTGTTTAACTGCCAATGTGATGGCTGTGGCTTATCGACGAGATATTGCTCAACTATTTTCTATCAAACTCTTATCTCTACTAACCTGATAGATTAAATAGTGTAAGTTTTGTGATCAAAAAACCGTGAGCGATCGCCAAGTAAAATTTTTCTCAAGACTCTTAGTCAGTTTGTGTTTCGTCTGCATTCTCTTTTTGGTCGTGTCGTGTAGCCCACCTAAGAGAGTAAGCGCCGAAGAGAGAATGTTTCGCAATTTTTCTTTAGAATTTATCGACCAGTACGAAATACCCAAGGCTACTTATAACAGTACGTTAGTTGGGGGATTATCAGCGATCGCCTACAATCGCGATCGAGATCTTTTCTATGTATTGTCTGACGATCGAGGCAAACATTCCCCTGCTCGTTTTTATACTTTTAAACTGAAAGTTAAACCAAGCGAAGCTGCTCAAATTGAGATTGAAAGCTTTGAGCCACAAGATGTAACTATCTTGCTCGATGAAAACGGTAAGCAATATCAGCCAGGCAGCATCGATCCAGAAGGACTAGCTATTTCTCCTCGAAACACGATTTTTATTTCTAGCGAGGGCAATCCTGCCCAAAAAGTTAAGCCTTTTATAGCCGAATTTGATTTAGAAACAGGTAAGAAATTGTCAGATATTCGTCTACCGAAACGCTATCTATTTGGAGAATCACAACCTCAAGGAATACGAGAAAACCAGGGGTTTGAATCTCTAACTATTAATCGTACAGGCTTACCAGAAGATCCTTTTCGCGTATTTACCGCTACCGAATCCGCATTAATTCAGGACGAATCTCCCGCACCTGAAGAACAGGCAAAGATTCGTTTTTTGCACTACGTCATTAATCCAGTGGGCGATCCTGTTGTAGTTGCCGAGCATTTATATTTACTTGAATCCGCACCCGTCGAAATTATCTCTAATGGACTAACTGAATTGCTGGCATTGCCAACGGAGGGGTATTTTCTAAGCTTAGAAAGAACTTTTGGCTTTGCTGGGGCAGGAGCAAAATTATTCCAAGTGGTAGTTGGTAATGCTACGGACACGACAAATATTGCCAGCCTTAAAGGAAATAAACCTCAGGTACAGCCTTTGAGAAAGAAACTTTTATTTAATCTAGAAGATTTGGGCATTTATCTAGATAACTTGGAAGGGATGACTACTGGGCCCCGTTTGCCTGATGGCAGTAGGAGTTTGCTGCTAATCAGCGATGATAATTTTAATGATGAACAAATTAGTCAGTTATTACTGTTTCGCTTGGTCGAAAATAAGTAATCTTAGAAAAATAGCTCGGATGAGAATACTTTCAGAAGTAAATAATATTTTTGTTTCAATTAAAGATGTATTTGATTATTGTTGGTGGGGGGGCTGTTACCAAACAGCTTATTGCAGTTGCCCAAGGACAAGGGCATAAAATTGCCGTAATCGAGAAAAAAGCAGAACGCGCTGGTGAAATCATGCAAAAGTTTAATGTGAGTATATTTCAGGCTGATATTGCCACAGGTGGAATTCTTGATGAAGCCAATGTAGATCGCGCCGATGCAATTATTGCCACTACTAATGATGATTCGGTTAATTTGATGGCAATGATTTGAAACAAGGGACAGTCGTTTCAACTTTTGTTAATTTTTGTAGCCTACACTCAAGACATTGCATCAGCTTCCAATTGTGTAACGCCAAGCAGACACTATTACCTTAACTGTACTTAATCTCACTTATTTATTCGCCAGAAATTATTTTGTACTTTATTACTGCTAAATTACTACTAATTAAGCCAAGACTAGCTAATTACAAATAATTCTAATTCAAC